>CAYYMM010000029.1:0-38036 GCA_964472395.1 uncultured bacterium
CTCCAAACGATTCGTGAGGGGCGGCGTGAACGCAACCATCGAATCGTCCGGAAGCTGAATCTGCTGGGTTTTTCGATCACGTTCGAAGATGTGGCAGGAGAAGCAGGAGGAGACATCGTCGGGCGACCACATATCGCGCGGACTCTCGTAAAAAAACAGTATTTTTCATCGATGCAACAGTGTTTCGCCGAGTTGCTCGATCGGAATGGAGCAGCTTACGTGCAGCGATGGCGTCCGGACGTGAAGATCGCCATCGATGCGATACACGATGCCGGCGGCCTGGTTGTGCTTGCGCACCCGGGCCTCCTGCATCTCGATCCTGATTCCGGTTTTCTAAGGTTTCTTCAAAGGATGAAGGCCCTTGGACTGGACGGCATCGAGACAAATTATCCGATGCACTCGATTGAACAGCTGAAGTTGTTTTCCGTTCTGGCGGAAACCTCCGGATTACTGCAAACCGGAGGAAGCGATTTCCATGGATTGAACAAGGATGCCGTCAGTCTCGGGATCGGGGTGAGTCGTCGACCGATCGGATACGAATTCGCCGCGGCGGTCCTCGCGCGCCTTGTGATGCGCACGGATTTCGCCGTTTCTCCGGTTCAAACACTGCCACTTGGCAACACATGAAACCGTCTTGTTACCTTACTCCAAGGAGAACTACCCTATGGCCAAAGGATTTACTGTCTGGTTCACCGGCCTGTCCGGCTCGGGGAAATCATCGCTCGCAAATCGCCTCGCCGAAATCATAAAAAGTCGAGGTCTCCCGGTAGAAATAATCGATGGGGATGTGATCCGTCGAAGTCTCTCGAAAGGACTCGGTTTTTCAAAGGAAGACCGGGATGAGAACATTCGCCGGGTCGGACACGTCTGCAGCTATCTGACCGCGACCGAACGTGTCGCCATCGCTGCCTGCATTTCGCCATATCGCAATATTCGTGACCGCAACCGGGATCTGATCGGCGACTTTGTTGAAGTCTATTGCAAGTGCTCGTTGGACGAATGCGCAAAGCGAGATCCTAAAGGTATGTACAAGAAAGCGTTTGCAGGACAGATCAAGGGCTTTACCGGAGTGGATGACCCGTATGAAGAACCACTCGCGGCTGAAGTCGTAGTCAACACCGACTCTGAATCCCTCGAACAAAGTCTTGCAAAGATCGTCACGAAACTGGAAGCCATGGCTCTGATTCCGGCCGGAGATACACTGACGGCCGAAGAAGAACAACTGATCAAGAAAAAGCTCGCTGATCTCGGCTATCTCTGATCCCGACATCCCGAATGCACTCAGCAGGATGAGGGAAATCGTTGAAGGGTTCTGCGTTTGGATAATCGAATCGCCATCATAGGCCTTGACGGTGCTACATTCGATCTCCTCACCCCATGGATGGATGAGGGGATCCTGCCCAATCTCGCCCGTTTCCGCGAGCACGCCGTCCGATGCATCCTGAAAAGCACGATTCCCCCGACCACACCGCCGGCATGGACTACCTGCTTCACGGGTTTGAATCCCGGACGACACGGAATCTTCGATTTTACCGAGAGCCCACTGGTCGATTCCAATCGTCCGCTCATTTCATCGCAACATGCCCGTGGCGTCAGAATCTGGCAGATCGTCGGGGCATTCGGCAAGCGATCGATCGTCATCAATGTTCCGATGACTTATCCCCCGGAACCTGTTCTCGGCGACATGATCTCCGGAATGCTTGCACCCGGATTCGATTCGGATTTCACCTATCCCGCAAACCTCAAGCATGAAATCAAAGCGGTCTGTGGAAGCTACATCCCGAATCTCGACATCCCCAGATACGACCCGTCGGATCAGTCCAGCCTGTACCGGTTTCTTGACGATCTGCGTGAGTGTACCGACCGGAGAATCGAGGCGATTCGAAGATTGATGACCACCCGGGATTGGTCATTCTTTTTCGCCGTCTTCATCGGGATGGATCGCATCCAGCATCTTCTCTACAAGTATCTCGTTCCGCACAAACCGACAGAAGACGATTACATCGTAAAGTTACGGTCTCGAGCGATCGAAGAATATCAGAGGATCGACCGCGCGGTGGGAGAAATCATCGAACGCGCCGGAGATGAAACATCAATCTGGATCGTATCGGATCATGGATTCGGAGCGACCCGGTCCTATTTCAACGCCAACGCTTGGTTGATGGATCAGGGATTTCTGCGTGTCCATCCTCTCCCCTACCTCCGGAAGCGTCTCTTTCATCTCGCCATGAATCTGGATGAATCATCACTTTTCCGTGCAGTCTTTCCGCGCCATCTGTCGAGTCTGTTGCGACGTCGGATCCGAGCCTCACGTTCGACGGCTCATTCCGCCCGATCGGATCTGAGCAGGGTCATCGACTGGAACAGAACCCAGGCATATTTCGCATCGATCCCAACGCAAGGCATTTACATCAACGAGTCCGCGCCGGGAATGACTCCTGAAAAACTGGACGGATTGAAGCATAAGATCCGGACCCGGCTGGAGACTCTCAATGATCCAGACACAGGCGAACGGATTACGGATTCCGTGTGGTTCCGGGAAGATATTTACAACGGCTCTGAAACGTATCGTGCTCCGCATATCGTGTTCCAGTTAAATCAGTACTCCGTTTTAGGACGTCAGCATCTCGGCACCGGTTCCTGGTTCACTTCCTGTGCTCATCTACCGATCGGATTCCATCGGCCCGAAGGCATTTTAATGGCAACAGGGCCCGGCATCCTGCCGGGTTTGCGCGACGAGATCCAAATGCAGGATATCCTACCCTGCGTGCTGTATTCTGCTGGCCTTCCGATACCCGATGGATGCGACGGAAACCTGCGCCCGGAACTTTTCAAGCCCGACTTCATACACGCCAGACCGGTCCAAACTGCCGATTACAGCGGGATGGAGGATGGACGCGACATCGCATTGGGATCCGCCTATTCGGACCATGAAGCGGAGACCGTCAGTCAACGTTTGAAGAATCTCGGGTAT
Source organism: uncultured bacterium (assembly GCA_964472395.1). Classification (GTDB taxonomy): domain Bacteria; phylum CSSED10-310; class CSSED10-310; order CSSED10-310; family CALFER01; genus CALFER01. Next base: position 2,975 of record CAYYMM010000029.1, read on the forward strand.
CTCGAATGATCTTTCATTATTAGGAGTAGCGTGCATGAGTGTTCAGAACTTGAATGGGGCTAGACCGGGAACATCCATCCTTCGCCGGATTCTGAGTCCGTTGATTAAAGCGGCGGTTACGATCCTGGCGTTCTATCTGCTCTTATCGCACAAGGTGCAAATGATCGACCACCGTTCCGTAGAAACCGCGACAGGCCAAGAGATTCAGCTGGAACCGGGTGATACCATCCGGATCGGAGAAGCCGAGTACAGGCTTAAAAGCGGGAGTGATGCGACCGATAAGAACGGCACGATCATTCAACTGAAAACTGGTCAGCATGTCCGGCTGCAAGATGGACAGGCCGGCCGTATCAATCCTATCGAAACAAAAACGACTTTTTCTGCGATTATGCAGTTTATTCCCTCGATCGAATTGGGGACCTTCTGGGTTTTTGTTCTCTTCGCTGCGGGGATCAAGTTTATCGGGATCCTGAGTTCCATGTACCGCTGGCATCTCTTGCTTGGCGGTCAGGGTATCGTTTTCCCGTTCAGGCATATTTTCGGTAGTTTCCTGATCGGCCGATTCCTGGGCACATTCCTGCCTTCCACGATTGGCCTTGATGGCTATAAACTCTATGATGCATCCCGTTTCTCCCACCGAGTCGTCGAATGCACAGCCGCGATAGCCATCGAGAAGATCCTCGGAGTTCTTGGAATCTTCATCACGTTTCTCGTGACGCTTCCTCTCGGTGCTTCAATTCTCGGCGTCCACGCCCCGCGCATCATAACCGTCACGGTCCCTCTCGCCATCGGAATAATTGTCGGTTTCTTGCTTTTGTTGTTCTTCCCTGCACCGATCCAGAAGACGATTTCGCTCGTTCCTTTTCCAGGGAAAGCCAAGGTGCAGGGCTTCATCCAGCGTGTGTCGAAATCTGCGGCAGCGTATCGAAATCACAAACTGCTCCTGATCAACGCCATGTTCCAGAGTTTCTCGGTGCATTTCTGCACAGCGGCTATGTACTATTTCACCGCCCGTGCGATCGGAGCGATCGGCGCGGACTTCTGGCAGGTAACATTTGCATCATCGATCCAGATCTTCGCAACGGTGATCACGCCAATAACCATCGGGGGTGAGGGGATCCGTGAGATAGCGCAGTATTATCTGCTACGAAATCAGATAGGGCCTGCGGCAGCGATCGTCTCGGCCGCTCTGGGGTTCTGGGCCGCCGAAGCCTTGACATTGTTAGGAGGTGTCTTCTGGTGGCTGCGTAAAAAAGAGTACCGGCCAACCTTTTTAAAACTTGACGGCCACCCCGTGGATCTCGAAACAATCATGCATTCGAACGACTATGGCCTCGAGGAACTTGTCAAGCATCCCATCACTCCCACTGCCAACTGGCGGAAAAAAGCCGTGCTGTCCCGGAGTCTGGACGGGTTGACGGCTGGTCTTCTTGCGGGTGCTTTCATCGGGATTTTCGAAGCCGTTTGGATTCTTGTTCTAAAAGGCGGAACCCCGGATATCTTTTTCTTTGCGGTTCTGACTTACGGACTGATCGGAGCAGCCGTCGGTCTGTCAGGGGGAATCGCGATCGGTGCGATCGCGGTCGCATTCGGTTACGAAACAGACTCAGTTCATACTTTCCCGATCATCGCGTCGGGATGGTTTGCCGTAAATCTGTTCATTCTTGGCCGATTCCGTTTGTTTAGGGACATCTGGCACGAACAGCCGTTGCCGTTCATTGCAAAAGCGTCGCTCGGTCTGACGGCGTTGCTCTCAATGATTCTCCTCTACCGGATTCTTAGGTCTCTTCGGCTCCACCTCCCGCAAATCTATCGCCCCGCTCTGATCCTGTTCGCCGTGATGCTTGCAGGAGCTGGCGTGACGAGTTGCTTCGATACGGATGAGAATCCCCAACGCATCGCCCGTGCGGATACGATTTCCGACCGCCCGAACGTGATTATGATCATCTGCGATGCACTTCGCTGTGATTCGCTCGGAACCTACGGTTGCACCGGGGTGCAGACAGCGACAATCGATGAACTGGCCCGTGCGGGTATTCGATTTGACCGAGCGTATGCCAATGCCAGTTGGACGAAACCAGGCTTCGCGAATATCTTCAGCGGGATGCACCCATCCGGACATAAAACCTATCTGAAACCGGATATACTGCCTGATTCGATCAGAACACTGGCGGAACGGATGCGCGACGGCGGATTCTATACGGTCGGCTATGCGAATAACATCAATGTATCAGGAGGATTCAATTTTGGTCAGGGGTTCGATGAGTATCACTATCTGGCGCCGGACTATTTCTTTCATGCTTCTGAAACGAGCAGTCTTCTGAGTTACTATTCAATTCTGAGACTGATCCGGGAGCGATTCCTGATCAAAGCGAAGTATCCGCAAAACTATTATCAAGAAGCCGCCGTGGTCAATCGGGAGGTGTTCGATTTCATCGATCAGCGTTCGAGTGGCTCGTCCTTCTTCATGATGATTCATTACATGGAACCGCACGACCCGTATTTCCAGCACCCCTTCAACGGAGTAGGATATGCACGGGTCGACATGCCGGATCCCCCTCCTGAAATGGCCGATCTACTGCGGAAAACATACTACAATGAGATCGATTATCTCGATGTCAGAATCGGCGAACTATTCGATCACCTCAAACAGAAAAATCTCTGGGACAATACCATCATCCTGGTGACGGCCGATCATGGCGAGGAGTTCTTTGAGCATGGAGGATGGTGGCACGGCACAACTCTTTACGAAGAGCAGATTCACATCCCATTGATCTGGAAGCTGACCGCTGAAATGCCCGGATCATATATCCGTCCGGATCTCGTTCAACAGATCGACATCGCCCCGACAATTCTTGCGCTCTGCGGTCTTATCGAACACAATCAGGATCTCAAGGGTCGCACATTGTTCAGTTCCGATCGTCCTTCGGAACCAATTTCCGTGCTATCCGAGCAGGATCACGAGGGTAATGTGCTCAGCAGCATTATCGATGAAAACTTGAAATTCATTGAAGCCAACCCCGGCAATCCCAGGGGATTGCCTACGCGTGAACTGTTCCGGCTCGATCGGGATCCAGGTGAGCGTGATAATCTGGTCACAATAGAACCCGAGCAAGTCGATCCACTTCTTGAAAGGATCGGAATACTAAAAACCGACGCCGCATCGCTCGGGCATGAACGCGAGTCCCGTGAAGTTTCCCAGGAGGATCTCGATCGGATGAAATCACTGGGATACGTCGAGAACTGATACGCGGTGCCAACCCGTGTTCTGATCGTCGGACTGGACGGGTTTGATCCTGTTCTTTACCGTTCCATGCGCGACGCGGGGCAGATGCCGAATCTAGCTGGAATCGAATCGGACGGTCTGTTCCAACCGATCCGAAGCACAATTCCTCCATTCACGTATCCCGCCTGGTCAACTGTTCTGACCGGCTGTAATCCCGGAAAGCATGGAATCATCGATTTTACGAAGAGACTCTCTCATTCCTATGATCTCGAACCCATCGATTCAACATTCCGTCAGGTCCCAACTCTGTCTGGATATCTCAGCTCCCAGGGCCATCGAGTTGGTGCCATGGGTTTTCCGACCACCTATCCCCCTGAACCGTTGAACGGGTTTATGTTGTCCGGATTTGACAGCCCGGTAGCGGTTGATGCGGACATCTCATTTTGCTATCCCAGATCACTCTTTAAGGAACTTGCTTCACTGGGATCACCTTACACCCTGACCGGGATCCAGGAGGTTCGGATCGGACGCCACTGGCATAGGAGGGCCCGCGAGTGGCTGTTGTCGATGATTCCACGCCGGACATCCATTGCCGAATACCTCTTGAACCGATCGGAATATGAAGTCGTTGGCATTGTTTTTTCGGAATCGGACACTGCCTCACATCATTTCTGGGCATTTCATGACCCATCTTCACCGCGATACACTAGGGATGGCGCCGAAATGGCCATGACGATCCGGGATGTCTATCGCGCGCTCGATCGAGCCGTGGGACGACTCGCGGGTTTTGCCGATGTCGTCCTGATCGTGTCCGATCATGGCATGGGCGGCGCGGGAGTTCGAAAAATCAGCTTGAACCGTCTGCTCGCGCAACATGCCCACTTCAGTTACAAAACCGGCTCCAATCGCTTTAGCGCAATGTTCGGTACTCTTGCTCCGAGCGCATTCAGATTGGCACCCGTGAGACTGCAGGAGCAATTGTTTCGTGTTTTTAAAGGACGCTTTGCTGCTCGAATCGAAGCGAACCGAAGACTCTCCCATGCCCGTCTCGAACACTGTCTCGCTTTCTCCGACGAACTGAACTACTTCCCATCCATCTGGTTGCACGATGAGCGGTTCCCGCTTGGGACTGGGATGAGTGAGACGGAACGATGCGAACGAAGCGAATCCATCCGCAGGGATTTGATCGGTGAATGTCTTGATTCGACCGACTCTCCTCTGTTTGAAAAAGTGCACCTCCGCGATGAGATCTATCATGGACCCTGTATATCCGGATTCCCGGATCTCATATTGGAAGTCGCCCTCGATCAGGGTTTTTCATTCAGCATATCCCGGGAAACGACACCCGGACCGGTGATCGAACCAATACCTCGATCTGCCTGGATCGGCGAGAAAGGCGGATCGATGAATGGGAGTCATCGACCGGAAGGAGTCCTGTTCATCCGAGGCCTCAAAACCGCTACCGGAGATCGCTCGACACCTCCCGGGCTTGAAGACATCGCTCCGACGGTTCTTCATGAACTGAAGATTGAAACACCGGCTTGGATGGATGGGTATCCTCTGCAGATTGGTTCGAAACCAGTGCGGCAATCACCGGATGATCCTGACCCAAAACACCAGTGTCTTTCCGATTCGATATCCGATCAGGAACGCTCTGATCTGATCCGAAAGCTGAATCGATTGGGATATCTCTGAGCTGAATCCGGACGTTGATTGAGTATAGTTGGATCGTGTTGAAGTCTGTGATAAAGGACTGATTCGGGAGGGATCGACTGGATGATAGTAGCCGACCGGAAATCTCTTGATGAAATTGTCCGATTGATCGGACCAGCCCGTCGCGTCCTCATCGTAGGGTGTGGTGAGTGTGTGACGGTTTGTCATTCCGGGGGTGAAAAGAATGTGCTGATGCTGGAGCGGGAGCTTCGAATGCACTATCTCTCATCGGAAACTCACGTCGAAATCTCCGGTGTCGTCTCACGACGGCAGTGCGATCCCGAGTTCAACGAGGAAGTAACAGGAGGCGGGACCGAGTTAACTCCAGATGTGCTCGTGTCGCTGGGATGTGGGGCGGGAGCGCAAACACTCGCAGCGCAATACCCTTCCATCCGGGTCGTTCCGGGCTTGAATACTCGATTCATGGGCGCACACACCGCTCTGATGCGATGGGAGGAGCGGTGCGCGGGATGCGGGAATTGCAGCATTCATCTGTTTGCCGGGCTATGTCCCATCGCGCGATGCTCGAAATCTCTCCTCAACGGTCCGTGTGGCGGATCGTTCGAGGGTCATTGTGAAATCGATCGCTCGATCGACTGCATCTGGCAGAAGATCGTCGATCGTCTGACGGAAGGTGGCATGCTCGACACTCTCGATGAAGTTCGTCCCCCCAAGGATTGGAGGACATCCGGAGCGGGCGGTCCCCGGATATATACCAGTGAGGATATCTGATTTGAAATCAGGCAGTTTATTGGAACAAGCGCTTACAAATGGGCATTTTGCGGTCACAGCCGAGATCATGCCGCCGAAAACGCCGAGTGCATCGAACATAACCAAGAAAGCGGAACTCATGCGGCCTTTCATCGATGCGGCGAATGTCACGGACAATCAATCAGCAGTCGTTCGTCTCGCCAGCATGGCGGCCTCGCGGATCCTGATCGAGAGCGGCGTCGAACCGGTCATGCAGATCACTTGCCGGGATCGCAATCGGATGGCAATTCAATCCGATGTACTCGGAGCATCTGCGCTCGGTATCAAGAATATCCTGTGTGTGACCGGCGATCACCAGCGTTTCGGCAACCACCCCGAATCTAAAAATGTGTACGATATGGACTCGATCCAACTCATCCGGATGCTCAAGCGGATGCGCGACGATGGTTTGTTTCAGAACGACGAGCCGATCACGAACAAGAAAAATGGCGCACCTGTTCCTCCGAAGATATTTATCGGAGCGGCGGCGAATCCATTTGCCTTCCCGCGCGAGTACAGACCATTGCGTTTGATCAAGAAAGTGAACGCCGGAGCGGATTTTATCCAGACGCAACCCATCTTCGATACCGAAATATTCAGGAGATGGGTCGAGCGAGTCATCGAGTTGGGGATTTCGGATCGGTGTCATATTCTGGCGGGACTGACACCCGTTCGATCGGTCTCTGCGCTTCAATACATGCGTGATCATGTGCCTGGAATGCACATTCCGGAATCGGTCATTCAACGAATGCAGAACGCTTCGGATATGGAACGGGAGGGGTTTGAGATGGCAATCGAAACATGCCGTGAGGTGATTGGCATCAAGGGAATTCACGGCTTGCACATCATGGCGATCGGATGGGAGAAAATTGTACCCGACATCGTGACAGCGCTCGGATTGACGCCCTATCGAAGTTCTTCCGAGAATGGTGCTGCAGGAAAGAAGGACATCTCCTGATGGATCCGCTGACTCATCTCGCCGGCGGGGTCATGATCGCTCATCTGTGCGTAGGTCTGGCGCCTGAGCCAGCCCTTTCTCTGACATCCATTGGAATGGCACTTGCGCCTGATTTCGATTTTCTCTCAAGGAAACTTCCCGGAGCAGCATTTCTGAGAGTGCATCACGGTTTCACCCATTCGTTTACCGGTGTCGTTTTTCAATCTCTGATCTATTGCTCGATTGCCTGGAGCTTCTTCCGTCTGGAGTTGTTCAATCTGCCTGCTTCACCCTTCGTTCCACTGCTTACCATAGGTCTGATTTCCGCGTTTTCACACGTGCTACTCGATTGGGTCATGCATAACAATGGATTGCCGTTTCTCCATCCATTTCGCTATAGCCGATACGCCTTCCCCCTGATTCTTGGAGTCAATCCCCAGACCGTTTCGCGTAAATGCCACGAGCGCCATTTCCACACGTGCTTCGGCTGCCAGTTTAGGGGATCTCTGAGAAACCCCGTAGCGTATCTCGTGACGATCGGAGCTGCCGTTGGACTGATCCTGCTCCCTTATCGTCGAGTCATCGCAGTCGTTTTTCTCGCAGCAACCTTCGGATACCTATTGTATTGCTACATCGCTCGCGAACGTGCTCGGCGAGTGCTGATCGCATTCGATCCATCGATGGATGGTGCGGACGCGTATCCGGGAAGAGCTCGACCGGACAGATGGTTGTTTGTCAGATCTGCTCCGGATTCTTCTGCCGTCGCGTACTTAGTATGCAGTGATTCACGGGCGATTCTTCACAAATGGCAATTCCCGCAGGCATCAGTACCGGACGACCTGATCCGGCGGATTCCTCGTGTTGTGCAGGACCTCAAGTACTGTATCCACCATCTCTACCCCATGCTGATAACCGACAACGGATACCGCACCTTGAATTTCAGAGATTTATCATATCTGTACTCAGAACCCCTTGAACTGGGATCGGTCCGGGTAGTCTTCGATGCTCAGGGCAACATCGTTTCGGAGGTTTTTCAGGAAGTATGGAACTGATGGCAATCCCGATATGGGCAACATTGGAAGGACGCTATCGTGGGGCGGGCACAGCCCGGGCCATGACCGCTCTGATGTTCATCGTTCTCACAGTTGCCTGTGGATTCACCGAAGTTAGCCGCGCCGAACCCGTAGCTCGCACAATGCGGGTTCTTTTCGACGATATGCACGGCCAGACTTTCGGGAATGCTGACTGGACACCAGATGCCGCTTATTCGTCATTCGCCGATGATCTGCGCCGGGAACTGTATGCTTCGATTGCAACGACATCCGGATGTGGAGCGGGAAACCGGATCACCACAGACATGCTCAGGATGTGCGATGTACTGATCATTCCTGAACCGAACACGCGCATGTCGAAGGCTGAAATCGACAGTATTCGCTCGTTCGTCGATGCAGGAGGTGGCCTCTTCTTGATTTCGGATCATGGAGGATCGGACCGCAACTTTGACGGATGGGATGCCTGTATGATTTTCAATGAACTGACCCGTGACTGGGGCTTTCTGTTTACGGGTTCCGATCATTCAGAAGCACCGATTCGACTGGAATCGAGGTGTGGTCACCCCGTGCTCGCTGATGTCGACAGACTGGGTGCCTGGGCAGCGACGTCGATCGTCATCGATCCGGAGACTGAAGCAATCCGGGGCATCGCGACCTTTTCAGAATCACTTGAACCATACATCGCGGCCGGATCGGTCGGAAACGGTCGTGTGCTTGCGATCGGTGATTCTTCACCGTTTGATGATGGAACGGGCGCTGAAGACAAATCGCGACATTCCGCCTATTTGTCATGGCTCTATGATCATCGCCGATTCGTCGTACAATCTGTCGCCTGGCTCGGCGGACGGCCCATGAAGAGCTTGATCCAGAATCCGATTCCCTTGCCGGTTTTCCGGGCAGATCAAAGTCGGGGCTTACAGGGTCGGTCCGTGTTGATTGTCGATTGTGCGCACGGGAGCAACGAATCAGATATTATGTCACGATTCATTGAAGATCTGCAAAACAACTTGAGGATGCAGGTTCTGGTGAATCTCGATCCGATTCACTCACTACCGAAGGACGCATTGCTTCTGGTGTCAAACCCCAATCTTGCCTTTAGCAACTCCGAAACAAAATATCTCGGGAAATGGATCCGACGTAAGGGCGGGAAGGTTCTTCTCGCTGTGAACAGTGCGAAGGTTCCCCTATCCGGAATTCACAATGCCGATCGATTACTCTCGGATCTGGGTAGCGGTATGACGTTCACGGGTGATGAACTCGTCGATGATCAGAACAATACAGGCAAGCCGTGGTCGATCGTTGCCCGAGAGATCGATATCGAGGGGGAGGATTCGATCCGGTCGGCGGTTTTCTGGAGTGCAACATCGATCCGCGTCTCCGAAGAAGGCGGACGCACAGTATCGATCATTGCGAACGTATCGGACACGGCCGGTGTTGCGAGAGTAAAAAAGCACACTGAGCAGTCTCGGACGGAGCGTGACGAACTGAGTCGGATTGTGGGAGCAATCGAACGTATGGGTCGAGGAGCGATCTGTCTGCTCGGAGCTCCGACCATGACCAATTATCAGTATTTCACGCCAGATGACCGCCGCAAACTGGATGAGCTTCTTTGGGACCACGACACCGACCGATTCAATCAATCGCTTGTGTTGTTTCTGAAAGAATTGTAGAATTTTTTGGATGATGCCTCGGAAGGACAAACCCCAAAAAAGAAGATACCAGTACTTTGCGTTCTGGTACCTGTTGCCGACATTGATCGTCATCACTGGATTTCATGTGATCCCGATCTTTTTCAGTCTCGGACTTTCCTTTTTCAGTTGGGATCTGATCTCGACGGCAAAATTCGAGGGTCTTCGGAATTTCCGAATCCTCTGGAACGATCCCCTTTACTGGCTCAGCATCCGAAACACGATTTACTATACGGTCGTTGCGGTGCCGCTCAACATCATCCTGGCACTGTCAATCGCAATCCTGTTGAATCAAAAGATCAGAGGGATGGATGCGTATCGGCTGATCTATTTCATCCCCGTGATCACATCCATCAACGCGGTCAGTATCGTTTGGAAGTTGATCTATCACCCTAACATCGGCCTTCTGAATGCCTTCATCGGCCTATTCGGGATTCCTCCACAGCGATGGTTGTTGGATCCCAAATGGGCGATGTTATCTATCATCATCATGAGTGTCTGGAAGGGGTTGGGATACAACGTCATCATTTTTCTGACCGGGTTGAAGAATATCCCTCCGCATTTGTATGAAGCGGCGACAGTCGACGGTGCGAATCGTTTGCATCAGTTCCGTCACATCACGATTCCTCTGTTGTCTCCAGTAACTTTTTTCGTTTCCGTCATGAGTATCATCGGGTCGTTCCAGGTATTTGCCCAGATTTACATGATGACACCCGGTGGCGGTCCGATGAATTCGACATTGACCATCGTATACTATCTATACAAAGTCGGGTTCGGTGATTTCCATTTCGGGTATGCGTCTGCAATCGCATTTGAGCTGTTCATCATGATCTTTCTATTGACTCTGTTTCAGAAACTTGTTGTTGAGAAGCGTGTGCATTATCAATAGAGGAGGCGAAACGGTTGGAAAGTCTGTCGCGATCGAATCGGGTTCAGAAATTTTTTGTGCATTCTCTGCTGATCCTGGGGTCCATTGCGATGCTCTTTCCGTTTCTGTGGATGGTCTCGACGAGTCTCAAAAGTCCGGAAGACATGCTGTCTTCCTCAATGAATCTGATTCCCTCGAAATTCATGTGGAGCAACTATCTGGATGCTTGGAATGCGCAACCCTTTGCACGGTATTTCCTCAATACGATCATCGTTGCGGTTGTGACTGTGGGATGCCAGTTGTTCTTTTCTTCATTGGCCGCATACGCATTCTCGTTCTTCCATTTCCCATTGAAGAACTTCATCTTCATCGCGCTTCTCGGAACAATGATGATTCCTCAGCAAGCTTTGCTTGTTCCGGACTATGTCATCCTGGCCAATCTTCGTTGGCTCGATACATATCTCGCGTTAATCGTTCCCTTCACTGCCAGCGTCTATTCAGTTTTTTTCTTCAGGCAGTTTTTCATGACACTCCCGCGCGATCTCTATGAAGCGGCGGTTGTCGATGGCTGCTCGCATTTTGGGTTTTATTTCAGAATCCTGCTGCCTCTCTCGCGTCCACCCATGCTGACACTTGGAATCTTCAGTTTTCTGGGATCTTGGAACAGCTTCCTCTGGCCGTTGATTGTTACAAACTCGACCGAACTTCGCGTTCTGCAAGTCGGCTTGGCCTATTTCCTTTCCGAGGCCGGCACCGAGTGGGGGTTGCTAATGGCGGCCTCAACGTTCTCCATCATCCCATTGGTCATCGGATACTTGATCGTTCAGAAACGGTTTGTCGAAAACCAGGCGATGACCGGATTGAAAGAGTAATTGTGAAATCGAAGGCATGTCTGCTGGGTTTGTTTGCGTTGCTTTGGATTACTTCTCAGAATGCATGCAGCCCAGTCCATGACTCGGCGATAGGAAATCGAATCGTAATCAATTTCTGGCATGGAATGGGCGGACCACTCGGAGAAGTACTCGACGGTTTGATCGCCGAATACAACGCGCAACAATCGCGGTACTGGATCAAGGGTACGAGCATGGGTTCATACGATACCTTACAGAAAAAGATCCTTGCCTCGGTGGTTGCTCATCGATCTCCAGATATCTCTCAGAACTTCGAGGCTCTCACACTGAAACTCAGCAGAGCAGGGAAACTCGTATGCCTGGATGATCTGATCGCTCGTGAACCAGACCCGGCTGCTTTTCGATCCGATATCATCCCCGTATTGTTGGCGAATAACCTGTTCGAGGGGAAGCTCTGGTCATTCCCGTTCAACAAATCGGTACCGGTGCTGTATTACAACAAGGATATGTTCCGAGAATCCGGTCTGGACCCCGAACGGCCACCACGGACTGTCGAAGAGCTTTTCGATTATGCGCGAAAATTGACCCGTGATGACGACGGAGACGGACACCCGGAAATCTGGGGCTATGCATTCACTTTGAGAAATGAGTGGAACTGGGGTTGTCGGTTACTCTCATGTCACGGAACTCTGATGGATGAAAACGCCCGGAAACCGTTTCTCGATTCGAAGGCCTCCCTACGGGCCACCCGCTCTTACTCGGACATGATCCTGGAGAAAATCGGCAAGTTTGCGGAAGGATACGATCATCAGAATGAATGGCTCGGCAGCAAAATTGCAATGTTCGAGTCGTCCATTGTCAGCCGCGTCTATCTCAAAGGCAAGATCAAATTTTCCCATGGAGTTGCTCCGATTCCCTACATCGATGAACCCGCGACGCTGTTGTCCGGCACGAACATCAATGTATTCGATAATGGAAACCTGGATAAAATCGACGGAGCATGGGATTTTATCAAATGGTTCACCAGCACCGAAACTGGGGCCAGGTGGAGTTTAGGATCCACCTATCTCCCCGTCCGCCTCTCTTCATTGAACAGCAATATCCTGCAAAACGCCTTCGCATCCGACTCAAACATCGCGGCACCATATACCCAGGTCGACAGTGCTTCTTTTGAACCTCGCATCCCGGAATGGTTTGAATGTCGGATAAAAATTTCTGAGCAACTCGAACAGATCTATATCAAGACCGCGGGAATGAAAAACATCACACCCGATTCCCCCGAATACACCGCGATGATCCAAAAACATCTCAGTAACATGCAGTCCGCTGTCAATTTCATTCTTGAAAACTCGCTGGATACACCCTGATCGGTTCACGGAGACGCATCATGAAAACACGGGAAACTTTGAAACATTTACTTCTGAATGCTCGGCGGCTTCTTCTGACGACACACCTGTATCCCGATGGTGATGCGGCGGGTTCCGTGATCGGTTTTGCGAAAAGCTTGAGAAAACATGGCGTATCAGTAGATATCGCCATGGCGACGGAAGTCGGTGAACGTTTTGAATTCCTCTATCCGACCGAAGTGATCTACAAGCCTTCTGAGATCAGAGGGCCCTTCGATGCCGCAGTGATTCTCGATATCGGATCCGAAGATCGGACAGGTTTCCCCGAAGTCATTCGCGAACTGGCGATACCGCTTGTTAACATCGATCATCATGCGACCAATGAACATTTCGGTTTGTACAACATCGTCGATACGGAAGCCGCTTCAACTTGCGAGCTCGTATATCGTTTGATTTCGGAATTCGGTCTGCCCCTTGACCATGAAGTGGCGGAAGGGTTGTACGTCGGCCTGCTAACCGATTCACGCTATTTCCAGAACGCCAATGTCTCTGCAGCCACATTCATGGCGGCTGCCGCTCTGCTCGCAACGGGATTGAATCCTCAACCGATCATCAAACGCCTCACTCAGTCACGCTCGCCTCTCGATCTGTACGTTCTCGGTGCCGGCCTGGTGTCTTTCGAGAGCCGGATGAACGGAATGATCGCTTACACGAAACTTCGGCAGTCCGATTTTGGTAGATTCGGAGCGAATCATCGTCATGCCTGGAGTTCTGGGCTGTTCGGATATCTGATTTCATTGGGATCGGCTATCGTTGCTGTGTCGTTTGTCGAATCGGAAACCGGAGTGGTTTTCTGTGAGTTTCGATCGAAAGAGGGCTTTGATGTTTCCGAGATAGCTTCGCATTTCGGCGGCGGAGGGCATCGGAGCGCGTCCGGTTGCAGTCGTAATATGCCGATCGACGCTTGCGCCGACGAGGTGATCGGATATCTGGAGAAGCATGTCTCCCGCACGATCCAGTCATCACGATGACCAACTGACATCCGGGCCAACCATCCATTTTTGACTATCCAGCTAACTGTGATATCATAATATGGATTTTTTCGTGGAGGAAAGACGGATGGAGCAATCATCGAACTCCGCGCATCATAGCCTGATCGGCGCTTGGAAATTGAGCCATTTTGAAGATATTTCAGAACAGAACCGTTTCAAGTTCAATGATATCCTGATTTTTTCGCAGAAGTATTATTCAGATTTTCAATCCGAACGCGGCACTCCGAATTCGAGTCTGTGCCATGTCGGTATGTATCGCCTCAACGGGAAACAACTTACATTCCAGATCCAGCAAAGCAACGATCCGGATTACATCGGCCGGGTTGCAACAGGCGTTATCGAACTCAAAGATGATCTTCTCATCATCTCGTTTTCACATGGCTCGCGTCCTGGCGTCTGGTTTTACGACCGATTATCTGATTAATGCTCATGAAACATATCATTCTAGGAACCGCCGGTCACATCGATCATGGTAAAACGTCGCTGATTCGGGCCTTAACCGGTATCGACACGGATCGATTACCCGAGGAGAAAGCGCGCGGAATCACCATCGAACTGGGATTCGCTCATCTGATCCCGTCACCAGAACTCCAGATCAGTCTGGTCGATGTTCCGGGTCATGAAAAGTTCCTCCATCACATGATTGCAGGCGTCGGTGGAATCGATTTCGTCGTTCTGGTCATTGCAGCCGACGAGGGAATCATGCCTCAGACTCGTGAACATCTCGATATATGCTCCGTTCTTGGCGTGCAGTCCGGCGTGATCGCGCTGACAAAAACCGATCTCGTCGATGAAGAGTGGCGCGAATTGGTATTAGAGGATATCCGAGCGGCCATGCAATCGACTTTTCTGAAAGATGCGCCGATCATACCGGTTTCGGTCCAAACCGGCCAAGGCATTGAAGCGCTTCGCAGACAGATTGTCGATCACGCATCCAGCCTCCCTCCGCGCTCCAGTGATGGTATCTTCAGATTACCTGTCGACCGGGTATTCACTATTCGGGGATTCGGAACAGTCGTAACCGGAACGGTCACGTCGGGGCATTTGAATCTTCAATCACCGGCAGTTTTGGTGCCTTCGGGACCCTCGACCCGTATTCGGGGACTACAGGTCCATGGCCAACCGGTCGATGTCATCCGCGCAGGACAACGAGCGGCGATCAATCTGCAGAATGTCGAAAAGGATGCGATCACCCGAGGCATGGTGCTCGCACTTCCGGATCAACTGCCGAGTACACGCATCTTAAACACGCATTGTCTTCTCCTGAAATCGATCTCTCGTCCGTTGCGTAACCGACAGAGAATTCGCATGTATATGGGAACCGCCGAGGTTCTTGGAAAGGCCGTATTGCTCGATCGCGAGGAACTCAGCGGTTTGGATTCCGGGTTCATTCAGTTTCGCCTCGAAGAACCCATCACATGCCTTCCTGGAGATCGTTTCCTGATCCGCGATTATTCTCCGATGGAAACCCTTGGAGGTGGTGTTGTCCTGGATCCGGAAGCGAGAATTTCCAAGCGTTACAACGCCGGTATTATTGACATTCTGAGAGTGCTTCATTCGGGAACCACTTCCGAGAAACTCCTCGCCATGACCGCTTCAACTGGGTTGTCGGGCCTCGCCCTCCACCACTTCTCCCGCAGATTCCCTCAAAATACCGACCATTTTCGATCTCGCGTCACGGATCTCGCGCGTGAAGGCCGGATCATCGAAATTGAAGGTCAGGGAGGCCGCATCATCCGACACGATATATGGGATCTCTTCAGGACTAGTGTCGTGGATGCCGTCGATCGGTTTCACAAGGCCAATCCCATTCGAAAAGGCATTACTCGGGAAGAACTCCGAACATCACTCGTGCCCAGCCCTCCGCCTGAACTCCTCCAGAAAGCGGTCCAGACTCTGGTGGCCGACAATCGGCTACATGAAGAATCCATGACGATCCGCCTGCCGTCACATGAGATCCAGATGACCGCGCAGCAGCAGGAGTGGTCGATATCCGTTGAAAGCAGCATTCGCCAGGCATGGTTTGAAGGAACCGATTTCGACACGCTAATGGCTGAATTGAAGGTCGATCGGGCGGTCATGACGAAACTCTTTCACTTCCTGCTCGATAACCGTACCATCATCCGTCTCCCCGGCGGTCTCGTTTTTCATCGTGATGCGATCGCCTCTCTTCAAGAATTGATCGTGGCGACCATATCATCCGAGCAATCCCTGTCTGTCGGCCGTTTCCGTGATGCAGCCGGAATCAGTCGCAAACAGGCTGTACCTCTATTGGAATACTTCGATTCAATCGGATTGACTCGACGCATGCAGGATGTGCGTGTGTTACGATCCCTCTCCTGATCGATTCAGAGCGCTCGTGTTTTTTTGCCATGTGAGCGGAGCCATACCTAGATGAAACTCGAAGATCTGGAGCACGATCGATCTCATTTCGTGCCGGATGATATCTTGAAGACTTGATTTGAGGATAGGAATCGAACGATGGTCGCGCAGACGTTGCATACACTCCAGCGTCGCATGCGAAACAACCGGGAGACCCGAATCCTGTTTACATTGTGAACAGACAGCTCCTCCATCCTCAATATGGAGCCTTGCAGGCCTTTGTCCGCGCGCCTTTCCACACCGGATACAGGCATCGACTCTCAGCGCATAGCCATTTTGAACCAGATAGGTGTACTCAAAAAAGCGTAGAATGAGTTCGTCATGCGCGGAATTTGAATCGAGTGATGTGAGCGCGACGATGGCAGCAGAATAGAGATCCGGATCAGGTTCGGAATCCGGAGTGAATCGTTCGAGAACCTCGATAACTTCAAAAGCAGCAGATACTTTCTCTAGGGTATCGATTAGATGTGAAAATCGGCGCAATAGGCCAGCCTCGCTTATCCGGTGCAAATCCCGGTTTTCACGAAACTGAATCTCAGCGTCAATCACATTGAACGGTTCAAGCAGGCCGGAGAAGCGACTTCTTGGTTTCAGCGCATGTCGCGCCGCAGCTCGGATTTTTCCGTGATCGGGGCTGTACAGACAACAAATAGAATCATCTTCGCCGACCGGGTACCTTTTCAGAATGACTGCTTCCAAGGCGATGGGATCCGAATCAGCGAAGAAGAAGCTGACAGCTGGCGAACAGACCCAATCCGACGAGATCGAGAATGCCCAGGATCAACGATCCCGTCACTGTCACGGGATCCTTCTTCAGTTTGAAGTAAAGAATCGGCAGGAGTGATCCGGTCAACGTCGCCAGCAGCATGCCCAGGAGTAGAACAAGGCTGATCATAAGGGCATGGGAAGGATGCCTCAGAGCAAGAAGCAAGCCGTACGTCAGCGATGCATACACGACCGCCAGAAGGAATCCCGTGAGAAACTCTTCGGAGACAATTGATCCGACCTTTGGATTTTCATCCGATCGAAGGGTCAGGCGTTCTGCGACGATGGTCGCGGATTGATTTCCGGTGCCTCCGATCATGCTCAGGATCAGCGGCAGAATGGCGAATAGCGCCACGTGCTGAGGCAGTCCCGTGAAGAATTCCAGTAGAACGAGCGATGCGAGAATGCATACGGAAAAACGGATCAGTAACCACGGAAAGCGGATCCAGGCTAGTTTGACGGGCGAATTCGTCTCGACCTCCGTCATGCTCGATCCGGCCAGTTTGTAGATATCCTCCGTCGCCTCCTCGTGAATGATGTCGATGATATCATCTACAGTGATGATTCCGAGGAGGATGCCTTCGAGATCGACGACGGGGATCGCGAGAAGATTGTAATGGGCGACGAGGTGGGCGACTTCTTCCTGATCCATGTCGGGAGTGACTGAGATCAAGTCCTGGAGCATGATCGATTCCAGAGTCACCTCTCCATCGACTAACAACAGTTTACGCAAGGAGACGACGCCTTTGAGTTTTCGGAGTTCATCGATCACGTAGACATAAAAGACCATTTCCGCTTTATCGGCGCTTCGAACCCGATCGATCGCGTCTTTGACCTTGAGTGTCGCGGGAAGTGCGAACACTTCCTGGGTCATGATCCGCCCGGCGGTTTCTTCTTCGTACGCCAACAGATCTTCAACCTTTATCATGTCCTTTGCGCTGAGACTCTTTCGCAACTCCTCCGCCTGTTGCTCCGGAAACCGATCGATCAATGATGCCGCATCGTCCGGCGCCATGGCTCTGAGTATGACGGCAATCAGCTTAGTATCCATTTGGATCAGGAAATCGACTGCCGCGTCATGATCCATTTCAGCGACGACAGCTGCTTTCTGTGAATCACCCATCAGTTCGCCGAAAACGACTTCCGCTTCAGACGGAATCAACTCGGAGATGATCATTGCCAGATCGGCGGCATGAAGCCGGGCGAGCAGATTTTTCAGATTCTGCCTAGCATTGCGACGGATCAGCCTGCGTATGGTTTCAAGAGTCAGTATGAATTTCTTTTCCTTCACGGGAGAACCTCCGGGAACGAGAGTCGATTCGAAATCCAGTTCTCATTCGAACAGCTTTGAACTATAATGCATCTGTAAAGCACCGCCAAGTTGCAGGGAGCCAAATCATGATAGTATTTTTTCGGGCCGCATTGATTCTGTTCGGACTGGGGCTGGGAGTATGGATCTACAAGGATCTGGGACATAACCTGCCGGGAAGCATCGGATGGGATCAGATCCTGTTCATACTCAGTGGAGCGAGTCTTGCGTTGTATCTTCTCTCTCTTATTAGCATGTGGCTATTTAAAAGTTTTGTTGATTTCGAGAAAAAAGGGCGGTGTACAAGATGTGGGAAGCGTGTAAAAAAAGGCGAGATGTACTGCGATTTTCATAAAGGTGAGGTTCAGGCCGAGTATCTTTCACGCAGGCGGGGTGAAGAATGACATCCAATGCCCATCCTGATGTCCCATTGAAAGATCTCGACCTGGTATCCATCCAGGAAACCCGGAATCTGATCCAACAAGCGAAAGCCGCATTCGAAACACTCAGGACCTTCTCACAGGAACGAATCGACATGATTGTCGAAGCGATGGCGAGCGCGGCTGAGTCCAACGCGCATCAACTGGCGGAGATGGCTGTCGCGGAAACCGGAATCGGACGGGTTACCGATAAAGTGCAGAAGAATCGTTTTGCAGCGCGGAATGTTTTCCAGCACATCCGATCTCAGAAAACCGTTGGCATCATTCGTTCGGATCGCGCAACGGGAATCATGGAAGTCGCCATGCCGGTCGGCTTGATCTGCGGGATCGTTCCAACTACAAATCCAACATCGACGGTGATTTTTAAAAGTTTGATCGCGGTCAAGGCAGCCAATCCGATCATTTTCAGTCCGCATCCGAACGCTAAACGATGCATATGGGCTTCATCCAATATCATGCACGAAGCAGCCGTGGCGGCGGGCGCGCCCAGGGGGCTGATTGCATGCCCTCAAATTCCCTCCATGCAGGCATCGCAAGAACTCATGACCCATCCGGAAACCGCCCTGATTCTGGCAACGGGCGGTTCGGACATGGTAAAGGCCGCTTATTCCTCCGGCAAACCGGCACTTGGAGTTGGACCGGGTAATGTGCCAGCATATATCCATCAAAGTGCCGATGTTCATGAAGCAGTTGCTCGGATACTCGCATCTAAAACATTTGATAACGGAACGATCTGTTCGAGCGAACAGGCGATTGTGGTCGATCGTGCAATTACCGCCGAGGTTCGTCAGGCCCTTATCGCACTCAATGCTCATTTCCTCACTGAACGTGAAGCAACTCAGTTGCAGAACGTATTGTTTACCAGCAGAGGCACGATGACGCCGTCCTTGGTTGGACGCTCATGCAGAACCATCGCAGATGCCGCGAAAATTACTATTCCCGAAACCACTTCGGTGCTCATCGTCGAACCTGCCGGGATCGGACCTGGTTTTCTGCTCGCGCATGAGAAACTCTCTCCGGTCCTTGGCTTCTTTGAAGTTTCAGGCCCTGATGAAGCCTGCAAGACCTGCCTCGCACTCCTGGCTCTGGGAGGAATCGGACATAGTATGGCCATCCACTGCATGGATGAGCGCGTTATCGAGGATTTTGCATTGAACAAACCGGTTTCGAGATTATTGGTGAACACGCCTTCGTCGCTCGGAGGTATCGGCAAGACAACGAATCTCACGCCGTCACTCACACTGGGATGTGGCACCATCGGCGGCAATGCAACATCTGACAATATCACTGCCACGCACCTGATTAACATCAAGCGCGTGGCTTATCATGCAGTTGAATCGACTCATCCGACCATGGCACCCGCGAAACCATCCAGACCGACCATACGTGTCGACGACGTTCGTTCTCTTGTGGAGTCAGTCTTGAAACGATCCGAACAGACTCCGGTCATCCCACCGAAGAGTCGACCCGAGACAACCGGATACTGAGCCTCATTCGGCACTCATCGTTCCGCCTTCTTCCAGGAAAATTCTGAAGGTTTCGCCTTCCCGGAGAGTGAACTGGGTCGGACCCCAGGACAACGAGCAATTGACGCAGTCCGAGAAGAAAGTATGACGGCCTTCGTAGTTGTCACCAAATACGTGTAGTTCCGTATCTGCTGCGACCGTACCGACGTAGACATCATCGATGTAGTTGTCCACCTGATACACAGTCCGATTGATATAGATGATTTCCTCAACATACTCGTCGCAACAATCATCGTCGTCATCATCGATCCAAATGCATCCCCAAACCGTCATTAGTATGATCGCAAACAACAGACTTTTTCTCATAATCCACCTCCGGACCTTTTGAATTGCAAAGCCGATGCCACCTTCAGTTTTGATTTTCTCCCTGAAACTCCGATAAGATTGGCGTAGAAAGGAGACGACCGTGTCCACTGATCCGAAATCGTGTCTTTTTCAGAGGACATTTCATTTCGGATGCGCTTACCACAGCATCTCCATCATCGGACTCTGTCTTTCTGTGACTATGATCGCCTGTCATCCCACCCGAGGACCGGACTCTCCCTCCACTCTCAGCGATCGTCTGATTCACCTCCTCATCATGAATCAGATCCGGATCGAGTCTGAGCATGTCGGCGCAGATGCAGAGATCCTTCGTTTGGGCGATTGGATCCGTTCTGAAATTGGAAGAAAACCTCAGACTGTGTTTGTCCTCGATGAGACCAGCCGGAGTATTGTCACATCCGACGGCCGGACGGCTTCAGAGATGTCGCCGCTTGTATTCGAGCGAATTCATCATCTTCATCGCTTCTTTCTCATGAATCGACCCACGGATAAAACCTTGTTTGATATCGAACACATTCGTCAATCAGCCCTCCAGCCGGATTCAAGGAATCGGATCTTCGAACTGCTTGATCAAGATCAACAGCAAACCTACTCAGAAACGGGTGGGATCGCCGCAATCGACCCTGAAACGAAGAATCTCATCTTTCTGACAATCCCCAGCGAACTCGCGGTTATGGCTCGCCGGATCAACGACTCGATTTCGGATCTGACGGTTATGGAGCAGCTGTTGCGTGAGATTCGGAATCGTATTCCCTTTCTGGCAATCCGGATGGATCGAACGATCGATGTGATCGCTGGTAATGCCGATTATCAGACCCGTTTCGCGTATGCATCCGAGTTTCTGGAGCTGTTCAATTACTACCTTCGGCACACTTACTACATCGACCAATCATCCCAGTACTCTGCGATCGCCCGCGAGGGGTTCTCAGGCTTGTATCTCGGTATCTTTCACGTACATCCGAAAGACAATCCCCCATCCCCCGAGGATCGACTCGAGAGCATGTTCAAACGAAATCTCGTGCTCGTTCCAACCGATACCGGTTGCGACCTGCATTACCTGACTTTGGATGGGATGGGAACGGACAGGATGGAAGTTATTCCGATCCCGCGGTCGTCTTGAATCTGCGATTCGCGTTCTTACGGTTCTTCGGAAAAGTGCTCGATAGCTCCACGTCCTCGCAGTACATCCTTGCCTCGCGAACGACGCGATACAGATCCGGCAGATACCTGCTTGATACATGAAACAGGACAAGTTTTCCGACTCGAGCTTCCCGCGCCAGCTTCCCGGCTGCCGCGGCGGTGATATGGTGAAAGCGCGATGCAAATTCGCGATCTTCATCGAGGAACGTGGATTCGCAGACCAGGACGTCTGACGAATCGACAAGATCCCGAATGACGGGAATCGTCGCATCGGTAAGTTCGGTATCGGTCACATATCCGATCTTGATGCCTCGCTGGGTTCGTATTATTTCTTCTGTCAATCGTTTAGAGGGGAGTGACACACCATCGATATCGATGACGTCTGGCAGTTCTTTTCCGGCACCCAGTGCTCGCAGCAGATCGCCGACCCAGGGTCCGGGTTTCAACCCGATGCGATCCATCGCATCTTTTTCGATTCGCAACTTGTCAAATTCGTGAAATGCGTAGGCCAGGCACGGCGAACCTCCATGGTCGACCCGTGCTGCAGAAATCCGGTAATCGCGAGTCTGTCGAATGATCCGATTCTCGATAGGTGACTGGATTTCCTCTGATGGAACGAATCGTTTTCGACACTCAAAAACCCTCGTCTTTCGTGTTTCACCACAAATCTCATGCACACTGATCTTCAATTCCTGATCCGCAGCGCGATCCCAATCATATCCGCCGAGTTTTGACGAGATCCGCTCGATGATTCCTTCCGGGCCGTACACCTCGACGTGTTTGCTCTCGCCGAGAAGCGCTCGGATAATATGGTCGAATCCGATCAGATGATCGATATGGGCATGGCTGATGAAAAGGGCTTCAAGTTTCAGAAGCGTTTTGATTTTGCCCCAGATCTTGACCCCGCAATCGAACAGAATGCTGTTGTTTTGGTTGATGAAGTCGATCAGCAGGTAGGGATCCTGCGTCGGAGCGGAAATCTCGCATGAAAAAGCCCATTTCAGTTTCATTTCACAATCCTGTTTTTTCTATATATGCGGGTCAGTTCAGTTTCTTGGACGATCAAATTTTCCTCGTTTCGAGTCGTCATATTCCCGCCTGCCCATGCTTCGCAGTTCAGACAGATTTCAGGCTGACTGAAATCATTTTTCCGTTGCCATTTCCGGAACTGACGCATTGAACGACTGTACCAGATGGTTCCCATTGAGTCTTCGAAGATGTTCCCTTGAACCGTATGACTGGCCCAATCTTCGCAACAAACCACGACATTACCATTCCATTCAACGAAGATGGTATCGAACAGATGTGCACATGCTCGGCGGGGTTCAGAACGTCCGTGTTTCAACGTGCGTCCCAGTCCGGTCCGTTCGGCTTGAATGATGGTTTCATCGACGATTCCAGACCATTTTGAGATAAAATCCGATACTTCATTGGTGTTTTCCGATTGATCCACCAGCAACACCCGGATGAGCGGTTTTTTTAATTTCAATGAGTTTCTCATCGCCACAAACGTCCGTACTTTTTCCTCGAGTGTATCAAGATCATCCGCACCGGTTATTTTTCTGAATGTCTCCCTCGAGTTTGCATCGATGGAAAAGCCGAACTCATCGATGCCGACCTTCAGCAGTCCCTTCATAAGTGTCTCATCGAGCACTGACCCATTGGTGTTCAGACCTGCTTTCAGTCTGTGTTTCCGTTTGATCAGGTCAACCATGTGCAGGATATCCGGATGAAGAAATGATTCTCCCGCGCCCTGGGGGATCACGAATTCACCGCCTAAATTTCGAAACTGCGTGAGAGCGTCGTCAAAACGATCCAGAGTCATAAACCCGATCGCCCGTCGAGTTTCCGGAATGGACTTCCCGTGAAAAGGACACATCACGCACCGATAATTACATTGATTGGTGACTTCGATCTGCATCCCGCTCAGAACAGCAATCCCCATCGCTTTCCGAACCGCTTTTCTAAGCAACCGCTTCATGTCAGTAAATCAGTATTCCGTGAGTGACGCAGTGTGAACACACAAGTTCAGGATTGATACTGCGTCGTAAGCGGATCATGCGTCTGGCTGTCCGGTACGATGCATTGTTAAATAGACGCAAACCGTTCAATCTGCCAGGTGTGATCCGCCCAAAATCGTGCGCCGGATCGATCACTCCACAGCACGGAGAAACAGCCCCGTCCGGATGAATCACCATGGTATCCCAGAGTTTGTCGCAAATAACCGGGATTTGCTTTAACAGCCCGGTTTCATAATCATACCAGCTCATCCCGGAATCAAGCGGCAACCAGTCACGGTCCCGGTCGAATCGCTCTCGGGGAGTCCGCATGAACAATCCGGCAATGTCCACATAGATAGGTACGAAGACTATCGAATCGACACCAATCGAACGCCCGGTATCGATGATCAATTCGATCTCCTTCTCTGTGTAGCGGTTGAGCAGCACCTGCCAGCGGATTCTCGGAGTTCGCTTACCGAGTTCGTTTCGTTTGTGTACAAGATACGTCATCCGATCGATCGCGTCGCTGAAAGATCCCCCAACCCGGTACTTCGAATAGGTCTGTTCAGTCGCTCCATCGATCGAGCAACCGATTTCATCGATATCCGTTTCAAGCAAACGATCTATTTTTTCACGCGGAAATGTCTGAAGATTCGTTGAAAAGCCAATGTAAACAGACCATTTACGAGCATATTCAACCAGTTCGACCAGGTGAGGGTATCGGAGCGGTTCACCCCAGTTGGTCAGCGTCAACGTGTATAAGTAGGGGCCGAAGCTATCGAGAATTGTTCGAAAAAGGTCCGGATCGAGTACCGAAGGTTTTCTGGGAATCTCACGACGCCCCTGAGGACAAATCGGACAATGTAATCCGCAACTGGAGAAGACATCGAGGATAAGATGTCGAGGGAATCCCGGAACCCATGCGGTGCGTAACCGATGAGCCATGCCGGTCAGCATCGCATTGATCTTACGCCGGATACCTGAACCGCGCTGGAGATGCAGATCCGCTTTTTTATTGAGCCAGTATATATCCATAGTAAAAGTCGCATTCCGCGTATCCGGTCTGTCCGGCTACGGTGTTCGATAGGTATCATGGAGTCCCCAGAGGGTCAAGCTCACCCGATGAATTGATGCGGTCGTCCGTAATCAGGTCAACTTGAATTTACCTTTGCATTCTCGTTATACTGGTGTCGTGATTCCAGAATTTTTTCGGGGAGGAGTGACATTCAGATGAAAAGCGTATCAGGTGCGGACGGCCGGACGATGATCGTCATCCTGCTTCTCTCGATCATGACGGCAACATCCTGTGTCATGGCTCAGGATTACAGCGGTCAGTATGATTTTGAACCGTTCGGCAACACCTCCGAACTCAAACCCATCGGTGGGTTAGCGCCCTTGCCTTCGGGTATCTTGTGCGCCGATTGGGACACCTCGACACCTCTGTGGCAAGGTTTTACCGGTGGGAGCCTGACCATAATCACGAACAACCGATATTCCTACCCCATCGACCTGGGATTCACCTTCAATTTTTACAACAGCCGTTACAGTATGATGAAGGCATCCGATAACTATTTTATCAGTTTCGATATGACATCCGAAGATACCTCGACCGGATTCAACAGACGGATCCGGGATTCCATCGCCCCTTGGGATGCCATTTATCTGTTCTGGGACGATGGCCGCATCTACAGCGGCACGACGATTCTCAACCAGATCAGTTATTCCGGCTTTGGATCTGAAGTCGGTCACCGGAATTGCATCCTCGAATTTTACAGCGTCAGCCGCTACAACACCAGTGAAGGCCCGAACTACCTGACCGGGTGGATCAAACTTTATGAAACCACCAATATGATTGAACTCTACTATTTCAAAACCCAGTCTTCGACGTGCTATCCATGTGGTTCCGGTGGATCGGCATGCGGTTTGAATCCAGATTTCCCGACCCCTTGCGAAACGGGCTGTCCTGCGACACCAACACCCCAGAGCACACCGACCAACACCCTCACACCGACCCGGACTCCGACATTCACCGCAACGCCGACTCCAACCCGTACTCCAACCTTTACGGCGACTGTGACACCGACGCCGACATTCACCACCACAATTGTTGTCGGCACACCGACACGCACACGAACACCGACTCGAACTCCAACTAACACCCGTACTGCGACGCGCACTCCCACCGCGACACGCACACCGACTCCGACCAATACGCCACCTCCCCCACCGACCGTCATCCCATGTGTCGGCGATGACTGCTGCGATGCAGACATCGGTCTCGAGTACAGTGCCGGAAACGGCAATGCGGATACGCTTGCGGATGAACCTTTCACTTTATCCCCCTACAATAACGACAGCTGGCACAACGGATGCAATCTTCCGGATGTCATCGACAACTGCATCCCGAATATGCATTACCGCTTCAAACCAGTGTCGTACTCGTTTGATTCAGGGTATTGGCCGGAGGATTTCAACGGATTAACCGATTTCCCTGATTGGTGGTCTCTGGTGGACGAACCTCCTCGCGGGACCGGATGGAAGTATTCAGCGACTGGTTACGGAGCTCCGGGCGGATTCCTCGATGGATGTGCATACGCCGATTCAGGTTCAACCGAAGAAATTCTTGTGACACGGTTCGTCAATTTTGCTGGTGAATCATTCCCGGGATTCTCGATGGAACACAAATTCGTCGATGCATCCGGAACAAACAAAGCGGAAATTCTACTCAGCCTTGATGGGAGTGCCTGGACAACGCTCTGGAGCATGCAGGGAACGAGCACGACGGATGTTGAAACGCTGGCATTCACGATTCCTCAGGCAGCCAATCAAGCCTATGTCCAGGTCGGCTTCAAATACTCCAGAACCGATATCCCGGTCACGCTTCTCAGCGAGAACATGAGCACCTCAACACCACCCGCGGGATGGACATCAACAGGAACGAGCAACCAGTGGCAGTATCTGACCGTTCCGATGGCAACGCCGATCAACTGGTCGAGAGGCTATGGTCCCCATGAAGGTGTCGAAGGCACGGGCGCTTATTTTTATGGGACAAATATATTGACCGGTAGTTCCGGTGCTTATGCAAACAGCTCGGACAATTATCTCAGATCACCGTCATTCAGTTGCGTCGGCCAGAATTATGTGGAAGCCAGATTCTTTCAATGGCTGGGAATCGAACGAGCGCCGAACGATGTAGCCTATTTCGATGTCACCACCAATGGTGGCACGAGTTGGTCGACTGTGTGGGCCAGCAGTTCACTTCCGCATTGGCTCGGTGATACGTCATGGATCGAACGCCGTTTCGATATCTCGGCATATGCCGCGAATCAACCCAGTGTCAGCCTGCGATGGAGACTTGTCACAAACGGGTCGACTCAGAGTTTCGGATGGAATGTCGATAATGTAACAGTGGTGGGACGCCCGATCAACTCCGGATACTGGGCGATCGACGATGTGCTTTTCCAGCGCGAACCGACACCAACACCAACTCGGACTCCGACCTTCACACCATCGAACACGCCGACCGTGACGCCCACACTGACTGCCACGCCGACTCCGACATTGACCCCGACGGATACACCCACCGGAGTACCATCCTGGACACCCTCTCCCACTGTGACAGATACACCCTATTGGTCTCCGACGAATACGCCCACGCGAACACCCACCAATACACCCACGAACACTCCGACACCTACCGCCAACACGCCGACACCGACACCGGTCGCTCAATTGAATTGCTCAACCGCAATGGAACTGCTGTGCAACGAGATTGTCTACATTGATCCCTCGACCATGGGCACCAACCTGATCGAGTACTACTCCTGCCTGCCGACATGGACGATGACGGGCAACGAGACAATCTTCAAGTTCCTGATCCCGGAAACAGGAACCTATTCGGCCCTGATCAATTCACCAGGAACCATGGTGCTGATGTCCCTGCCGACTTGCTCAGAATTTTCAACGGATTGCACAGCCGGGACATTCGCAGTTCCATTCTCGGGATCCACCGGCGAGCTTGTTTACTTCGTTGTGGACAGTCTGGCCGAGTTCCAATCCGAGTTTACGATCCAGATCAAGTGCACGACATTCCTTCCCGTTCCGGCAACCTCTCACAAGGGACTATTTATTCTGATGGTGATCTTCGGAGCTCTACTGGCCGCTCTGCCCTTTAGAAAACGCTGACTTGTTCGGTAGTCGCTGTCCTGATTCAGAACGATTTCGAGAGGCCGATTGAAATCGATGTGGTTTCCTGGGATACATCGACCTGATCGATTGGAATCATGGGCAGAGAGCCCGAAGAGAGATCGTTTCGGGATTTGCCCGAGAAGACGTGTTGCGCGCTAAACTCGA
Organism: uncultured bacterium; assembly: GCA_964472395.1. Lineage (GTDB taxonomy): Bacteria > CSSED10-310 > CSSED10-310 > CSSED10-310 > CALFER01 > CALFER01. The sequence goes on from CAYYMM010000029.1 coordinate 30,697, forward strand.
GATCCCATCCGAGAAATTTCAGGTCAAGGCCAGCGCTGACACCGGTTTGAGCAGGATAAGCCCATAGAATGCTGTTGTTGGTATCATCCGAAACTTCGGTGGAATGAAACCCACCCAATCGGACAGTAACCCGATCGGATGCCATGAACTCTGCACCAGCATGCAGACTCCATCGATCGTTCAGATCAACACGAGATCGGTTTTCGAAGGGGATGACTGGATCACGCGGGCTTTCCATCACGAGATTCATATCATCGACCTGTGAAAACTGAGTCCATCTTACATCGGTAAAAACATCCATGCGATCGGAAGCGATCCAATGGGTTCCCAGCTGAAGTGAACCTGGAATCGTAACTCTGAGCTTCTCAAGATCCGTTCGATAAGTGGTACCTCCAAGCGATTCGGGGATCGTCACTGCCAGATCACCCTTAAAATGATAAGCAGCCGGAGGTTGGAAAACGAATCCCAGATCGAATCTGTAGTTCGGACTCCAGAGCATTCCAGCGGAGGGGAAAAATTCGGCGATATCTTCGAATTCGGCATTCCAACGAACATCGAGTTCAGAGTCGGGATCCGAAGAGTTGATGAAAGGACTTTCTTTACGCATTGCAGAAGCTTCTGCATGGAGATACCCGAGGTTGATCCCAAACGCGAAGTTGGGTATCGGAATCACTCCCAAGGAGATATCGAGAGACGTCGCATTAAACCGGAACTCCCGCAAGTGATAGCGAAAGAGAGTCTCATTCCCAAAATCCAATCGCGTGTTTTCTCGTGTATGAGCATAAATTCCCATGCTGAACATGGAAGAGCCGAAATTCAGCACTGAAGCCACACTGGGAGCCATCTGGAGTGAATCCGAAGTATCTCCGGTCTCGCGATAACCCGTTCCGATCATTTCGATTGTAGTCTGTGACTTCTCAAATGTGCTTTGAAATGCAATGCGTGTCTCGTTGATTTTCACTATCGATGCCGGGTTCAGAAGCCCGGTGTATGAATCCATCAAACCGCCGACACCAGCACCTCCGAGCGCCAGCGAATGAGCTCCGGTCTGATTCGGATACCGGAATTGTGCCATCACCGGTGTCGAAACAATCGACGCTGCACCGATCATGACCGCTAGGACAAGTGCGATTGGGGATCGATTTGGTTTCATGTGCTTTCTCCAGATTAAACTTTTAGTTCTTCCAATAACTGATCGGTGCTATTGTCAGATGGAAATCTGATTCTGTCAACGAGCAGATACCATCCGCAGAACGTATCGAGCCGATCCGTCCAAAGAAGGAGTCGCAACATGCGAATTCATGTCGGATATTATCAATTCTGGCCAAATCACGGATCGGTTGAACATAATGTATCGGTTATCGAAGACGCGACGAATCGAGTGCAGTGCGATCTTCTGGTCTTTCCCGAGTTATCGACAACCGGCTACTTGTTTGATAATCCGGCCGAATTACACGGATTGGCTGAGGAGATCCCGGCAGGCAAATCCGTTACGAGACTTCGGAACGCATCACGACGATCAGGGATATCGCTAGTTATTGGATTAGCCGAGCGACATCGTGACCGACTTTACAACAGCTCGTTGCTGATAACGCCGGACGGGAATCTGGGTTTATACCGCAAAGTTCATTTGTTTGATCGAGAGAAATCGCTTTTCCGCCGTGGAAATCTCGGATTTCCCGTATTCGCAGTTCAGGATTTTTTCGTCGGAATGATGATCTGTTTCGACTGGATTTTTCCAGAAGCCTGTCGAACATTGGCATTACGAAGCGCTGACCTGATAGCCCACCCGGCCAACCTGGTGCTTCCCTATTGCCCGGACGCCATGATCACCCGCGCGATTGAAAATAGGGTATATACCGTGACCTGCAACCGGATTGGAGAAGAGCAGTGCGGCGAAACCCACTTGAGATTTATTGGAAGTAGTCGAATCGTTTCCCCATCAGGCAATGTCATCGCTGGATCGGATGGAATCTCGGAAGACCTTCGTGTGGAAGCTGTGGAACCCGACCAATCGCGAAACAAATGGATCACGGATCGAAATCATCTCTTTGATGATCGGCTCGCGAAATCATATCGGATCAGCAGTTCGACACCTCGTCTTCATTGACAATGCAGACATTGGATTGCTAGTATTCTGTTGAGTCGATCAGCATTGGAGGAGTTATGACGCGTCAATGTTTGTATTGCACGAAAGAGCTTCCGAAGAATTCCGCGAGCAATTTCTGCTCGAAGGAGTGCTGGACTGAGTATAAAAAACTCAAAGCGATGAATGTCGATTCTGACAAGCAGGCAACCGTGATGCTCAAGAGATCTGATATCCCATCTCCATCCCCCGAAACACCCAAAAACAACGCACCTCTTCTTTCCAATGAAACTGCTCCTGACATGCTCCAACGCCTTGAAGCATTGGAAAAAATGATCCAAGAGAAAACCTTTGAGTCTGAATCGCGAGAAGAACTCTCAGGCCAAGCTTCGCTGGTTATAGACCCATCGATGATCGAAGATTTTAATACGCGACTTCAAAAAGTGGAAACTGAACTTCATGCTTTGGAAGATCAGATCCGTTTCCTGAATAAACTCACCGACCGGATCAATGCACTGGAAACAAAAATCAGGACTCAGACGCCGGAAACTCCCGCCAAGAAAAAAGGCTTTTTTGCCCGACTATTCGGATAGGGATTCGTTTGATCCGCCGTTTTCCGGCATACCCGATTCCCCGGCGTAATCGGATTCAAGACCCAATTTAGTTAGTTTCTCGACGGCCACTTTATAGATCAACGTATCCTGTCGACTCTGATCTCGCACAATCCACAGTTCTCGCTGAGCATCCAACAGATTGCCTTGTTTGATCAGCAGATCCGCTTTCAAAAGCCGAATCTCGGCAATTTTCGCTCGGTCGGTATACTCAAGAATAATCCGGTCATAGAGTCTGAGGGCTTCATCCTCCTGAGCGCTTGATTCGCAGAGATTTGCGTAGATCTGGAGGAATTGGATCTGATCCACGTTACTCGACAACTGTTTGACGTTCGGCTCCAGACTGCGGCACTCCCATCTCGCGTCATCCCCGTTTCCACTTTCCACGAGCACTTTAATTTTGCGAAAGCGAGCGATGGCTGTGAGGGATGGAGATTGATCGGTTTGAATGACCGCATCGAGATGTTTAATCGCCTGTTCAGTATCTCCGTCCGAGAAATACAGATTGGAAATCTGTAGCCTGAGATTGACAGTTTCGGGGTGCTCCGGAAACTCATCGATGAATAGCAGATAGTATTCCAACGTCTTCTGCTTATCTCCCGATTTGAAATACGATTGAGCTTTCTCCAGCAGTTCTCGTTGTCTTCGGTTGAGTATCGAGCTATTCGACTCACTCTGTTGCTGCAAATCATTGCTCTGTGGGGAATTTTTCTTTATTCCATCCAGAATGCCGGGAATTGTATCGACCATTTTTTCCGAAGTAGCACGGAACCTTTGCGCGATAAAAATCGAGACACCGATGATGAGGATGAATAGCGCCAGTATGAACCATCCCGTGTTGAACTCGCGTTTTACAAGAAGTGTTTTCTGTGAGTGAGGTGCAACTGCTTTTCTGCCATCAGTGCGATCTTCGGAAAGTTGAGGCTTCCGTTGGATCGGCTCCACGTTCTGAATCAACGTCACATGATTGTCGGTATCGATTGTGATGCCGGTCGGATGATCACGGGGAAGTAATGTTTCGATCTGACTCAGGATATAGGGATCTTTCGGGCGCAACTTAGCCATTCGTTTAGAATAGAAAATCGCTTTGATGAAGTTACCGTCGGCCCGACACCGTTTGATCAGTTGCAGCAGGACCGGAACATTTGTTGGACTCGCTTTCAGAATCTCTTCCAACTCCAGTGTTTTTTTTGCGTTTTCTGGTGAAATTGACGCAGTAAACTTTTCCGTGATCGACGTGAGAAATTGTTTGGCTTCCTGATTTAATGGGTCCAGATAGAGGCTTCGGTAAAACTCAATGGCCGCGAGTTCAGGATGATCCTTTTCGGATTTGTATATCGACTTGCCTTTTTCACAGAAAGCAAACGACGCTTCTATTCTTCGGGATTCGACATATTTCTCTGGAGACGCGATGAACTGCTGGAAAAACTCCTGCGTAAACTCTCCCTCATGAACTTCTTGAAGAACCTCTCTCAGCGCATTTGCGCATTCAGCTGCGCTCGAGATCCGGTTGGTCGGTTCCCGTTCGAAAATTCGCTCGATCAACATCTCCAACTTGAACGGAATCGTCGGGTTGCGCTCGAATACCGGAGTCGGATTACATCGAATGATGTTCAGAAGCGTAACAGACGGATTATCGGACACAAATGGATTGACATTCGTCAACATTTCATACAGCAGCACACCGGTTGAAAACAGATCGGATCGTTCATCGACGGATTCGCCAGATGCCTGTTCCGGTGACATGTATGCCGGCGTCCCAAGCACATCGCCAGTATGGGTTAGTCGAGTCAGATCGGCGACCCGTGAAACCCCAAAATCAGTAATCTTGATGGTGCCGCTCCGATCGATCAAAATATTGGATGGTTTGATATCGCGGTGAATAATCCCGAGGCGGTGTGAATAATCCAGACCTTTGAAAATCTGAAGCAGGATAAAACAGGCGATCTCGATTGGGAGAACACCGATGCGATCCATCAGACTCTTAAGGTCTCCGCCGTCAACATATTCCATTACCATGGCGGGATGTCCGTCGAGTTCGCCGTAGCCGAACACTTTCACGATGTTTCTGTGATCGAGTCGCGTACTTGCTTGAACCTCATGAAAGAAGCGATTTAGGGATTCCGGATCACCGATTGCATGAGAAAGCATTGATTTAACGGCGAGAAGCTCCCCTGTCAGCCGGTTTTCGTACAGATAGATGGTAGCCATTCCTCCCCGACCGATCGCTCGAACCGCGCTGTATCCCGATAGCACTTTGTCGATGTTGGGTTTGAGATTCATCCTGACTCCCGCGTTTACATGATCCGATTCTCAGATACTCGTTTTCTACCTGAGCATAGTATTTCTGTCAAATTGGCATGAGCATAGCGCTTGACAAAAAGCCGTCATTACCTGACGATTGCACTATTGTCCCGATTGAGATGAACGGGTTTTAAAGGAGGATGAGGAATGGCTTACATCGAGAACGTGATCGCTCGTGAAATACTGGATTCGCGTGGTAATCCAACCGTTGAAGTCGATTGTATTCTGGACTCGGGATGCATGGGCCGAGCAGCGGTACCTTCTGGAGCTTCGACCGGACAGAGAGAAGCATTGGAGTTACGTGACAATGATCCCAAACGATATCTCGGTAAAGGCGTTCAGACCGCTGTGCAGAATGTAAATGATATCCTGGCCCCTGAAATCCTCGGATATTCTGCCTTTGATCAGGTCCAGATTGACCGGATTCTGATAGATATGGATGGCACTGACAACAAAGGGAAGTTGGGAGCGAACGCGATATTGGGAATCTCGATGGCTGTCGCTCGTGCCGCTGCAGAAGAGCTTGGACTGCCTCTTTTCAAATACCTCGGAGGCCCGAACGCCAAGGTACTTCCTATCCCCATGATGAACATCATCAATGGCGGTGCACACGCAGATAACAATCTTGACATCCAGGAATTCATGATCATCCCGAGGGGTTTTTCCTGTTTTGCCGACGCTCTGAGAGCTGGTGTTGAAACCTTCCATTCACTCAAAAAGGTTCTCAAGGGAAAGGGGCTTGCGACGAGTGTCGGGGATGAAGGTGGTTTTGCTCCGAATCTCGCCAACAACGAAGAAGCGCTGCAAGTGATCATGACCGCCATCGAAAAAGCCGGGTATCGTGCAGGACAGGAAATATTCATCGGTTTGGATTGCGCCGCATCCGAATTTTTCAAAGACGGCATATATCGAATGACAGCCGAGAAGAATCCAGAGTTCTCATCAGAAGCTCTCGTCGAATACTATAACGACCTGACTCGCAAATATCCCATTGTCTCTATCGAAGATGGAATGGCCGAAACCGACTGGGCCGGGTGGAAACAACTCACTGATACACTCGGGTCCAGAATTCAGATCGTCGCGGATGATCTCGTCGTAACCAACCCTGCCATTATTCGCAAGGCCATTGAGCAAGGTATCGCAAACGCGATTCTCATAAAACTCAATCAAATCGGATCCGTGACAGAAACCCTTGATGCGATCATGATGACACAGCATGCGCAATACCGGCCCGTCATCTCACACCGATCAGGCGAAACTGAAGATGCATTCATCGCCGATCTCGCCGTTGCAACCAATGCCGGGCAGATAAAAACCGGTTCCTCCTCACGTTCCGATCGACTTTCAAAATACAATCAGCTTCTCAGAATCTCCGAGTTTCTGGGCTCCGAAGCGATCTACTCCGGAACATTGATCGACAAGTAGGGGAATGGTCGAACAGGAAGAGAACGGGACGACGGGGCGAGCGATTCTGGAGGGTATTTCTTTCATACTCGCTCTCGCAATTCTGGTGTCTCTGATTGTGATGCTTCTTTTCGGATCGACCGGTTACCCGGAGATCCGTGAGTTACATGAGCAAATCGTCGATCTGAGTACGACCAACCGATCGTTGACTCACGAAAACGAGCTGTTGTGGGACGAATCGATCTATCGGAAAACGGATGAGTATCTGGAAGATGTTGCACGAAAAGAGCTAGGGTATGGGATGGAGGGCGAGCGCATTGTGCGGTGGGTCAGTCCCGAACTCATTCCGGCACTACCTCAGCGGTCGACTCAAAAGCTGATCGAGACGTCTTCCCCGCCTGCCATAGATGAGAGCCCGCCACCGGATTGATAAATGCGACACCGATTTCGAACAGATCTGCGAATCGTGAATCCAGTGGTTGGTTCTGAAACACTACTTTCCCGTCAACCGGACACCATTGCCCATCGACGAGCGCCTGAATCTTGACTTTCCGACCTTTGGCTATCAACCGCGGCAACCGCATGCTCATGCCGGACACCGAAAGCAGCAACGAATGCCCCATATATACCGATTCGGCGTCAACCTGAACGAGGACGGGACGAACCCAGACGACCCTTGAGCTTTTTCGTCGGATTTTTTGAGCTTCTTGTGAACCGGTTCCGGGTGATGATTGCATGATGACCTCCGATGGAAGATGATTATATCGCTGATCGGTTGACAATTCGAGAAAAAACTGGCGTACGTGCTCATAAAAAAGTCTTGACATCACTGTACTGCCTGCTTATAGTCACGCATTGTTGACGCGGGGTGGAGCAGTCCGGTAGCTCGTTGGGCTCATAACCCAAAGGTCGTAGGTTCGAATCCTACCCCCGCT
>CAYYMM010000030.1:0-37666 GCA_964472395.1 uncultured bacterium
GGCATGGGCATGGGTTGGAAGTTGATGAGATTCGAGCGATCATCCGGGGATCGGGGCTGGAGGGTCATGTGATCGGGAAGGCGATCGAGGCATTCGATCGGATTGTCGCAGCAGAATCGAAGATTCATGGTGTGCCGATCGACCATGTTCATCTCCATGAAGTCAGCGCGATCGATACCATCGTGGATATTCTCGGAGTATCATACGGAATTCATGCGCTGAACATCGACCGACTGGTTGCGTCCCCGCTGGAACTCGGATCCGGGATGATCCGGATTTCGCATGGAGAGTACCCGGTTCCGGCGCCTGCAACGGCGGAGATTTTAAAGGGGATCCCTGTGACCTCGGGGAATCTGCCGGGTGAACGCGTGACTCCCACCGGAGCCGCACTCGTGAAAACATTCGTATCGGAATTCGGCCCGGCTCCCGCCATGACGATCCGGAAAATCGGCTATGGCGCGGGTTCCCGGACGGACGGATGCCGCCCCAATGTGCTGAAAATCACAATCGGCGATTCCGACGCAGGACCAACCGGCCCAGCCGAGTCCCCCGATGAAGCGCTGGTGATGATCGAAACGAACATCGATGATCAGTCTCCGGAACAACTCGCCCATGCCTGTGAGGGGATCCGTGCGATCGACGGCGTGCTGGATGTCATGCAGATTCCCGGGATCATGAAGAAGGGTCGAAACGGGATTCTGGTGCGGGTTCTGAGCCAGGAAGCGGCTCGGGACGCCGTTTGCGCGGCATTGCTCGCCGAAACGACAACACTCGGAGTCCGCTGGCATCCGGTGTCGAGACGGGCCGTTTCGCGCCGGATCGAGATCGTCGAGGTGGCGGGGTGCGAAATCCGGGTCAAGATCGCGTCGGATACGGTCGCGCCGGAATTCGAGGATTGCCGGGAGGCGAGTCGAAGAAGCGGACGTCCGGTCAAATCCATCTATCTCGAAGCCATCCGAATCTGTCGGTCGCTCTGATTGCGTAATCGATTACGCACTCGACACATCGACTACGCACCTCTCGATGAGACTTAGATCACTGATTTCATTGTGTTTTTGATTATCTTGTGGCGCGATTGCAACAGGGCTGTATCATGCATGGCACGCCTGACTCCGGGAACCATTTGTCGTATGCAAGAAAAAGCGTTGATTTTACTGTGTTTATTGCCTTCTTGATGCTCAGAATATCTTTGGCACGCAACTTGCTTGATAGAGATGCGTGACTGTGAGCGATCAGTAGAAGGAGAAACCTGATGAGTCCATTCATTCGAGAAAACAGTGACAAGCCGCCCCGGATGCTTGCGAGGACATTCTTCAAGGAATTGCGTGAGAACGGATATTCCGATGAACAGATCCTGTGGTTCTCGTCCGAGATGATGAATTGTCTGAGCCGGGAACTCGAGAGCAAACCGGGCGAGGAACGTTAGCTACTAACCCCCGGGTAGATGTGTGATATGAGTAAAACTACTCCGCCGACGGAGTAGTTTTCTTTTGTATCCTCTGTTGAATTAACGCCGATAACTCCTCATAATGATTTCGATGATTGAACTCCGTAATGTCTCCAAACATTTCAACAATCAGTTGCTTCTGCGCGACGTGAATCTCACGGTCGAGTCCAATCAGACAGTCGTCCTTTTCGGCCCGAGCGGCGGTGGCAAGACCGTCCTGATCAAATTGTGTCTCGGATTGATCCGCCCGGATGCAGGAGAGATCTGGATCGATGGCGAACGAATCGACACGATGACCGAGCGTGAATTGACTCGGATGCGACTGAAAACCGGAACACTGTTTCAGTATTACGCTCTGTTCGATTCGATGACGGTCGAGGAAAACGTTGGATTTTATCTCGCCAATCACTCCGATCTTGACCCTGGAGACATCCATGCCAGGGTGATCGAGGATCTCGAACGCGTCAACATGTCCGGGACGGAAGCGCTGAAACCGGCTGAACTTTCAGGTGGCATGCAGAAGAGAGTCGGCATTGCTCGATCACTGGTCCACCGCCCGAAAGTTCTGTTCTATGACTCCCCTACCGACGGCCTCGATCCGGTGACCTCGGATCGGATCATCGATCTGATCAAAGGGCTCAATCAGACCCTCGGTATAACCTCACTCGTCATCAGCAACGATATGAACACCGCTTTCCGACTCGGCGATCGCATCGGAATGCTCTATGATGGGAGAATTCACGCTATCGGCACTCCGGAAGAGATGTCTGAGACGGACGACCCTTATGTGTTCCAGTTCATTCGGGGACTCGAGAAAGGTCCGTTGCTCTGAACCGTCCCGCTGCATACCCGTTCATTATCATTTTAGGCGGTCTGCTGCACTCCGCTGTGGGTCTCACCGAGTTCGTTCGTCTGTCGGTCTCGACGTCGATTACCTCTTCCGACGTCCGGAATCTCAGGGAAACCGGCCTGATCCTGCTCGAACCCCTCCCCGGACAGGATTTCACTGCTTGGCGGATTCACGGATCCGCTACGGATCAAACTGTCGCCACACCACCCGTCCAGGAGTTCCCCAATGCTCTCCGCCGGTCATCCCGGATCGATTGGGGGAGTGAAGAAGGGCCGGCGATCGGTATCTGGTACTACGCTCCGGGATCCACGGCGGATGTGCTGACAGCGCTTGAACGGATAGGATTTGTTCCGTATTCAACCAGCCGCATTCCGATCAATGGCTGGGCAGGGTATGAAATCGCGGTCGGCCCTGCTATCCGCGCGTCGATTGACGCGATTCTCGAGATCCCCGAGGTGAGGTGGGTGTATCCCGTCAGGGGCGAACCGGAAACCGAGGATGAACTGGCAGCGCTCGAGGTCGCCCGGCACCCGCCATCAGACGGCACACAACCTCGTTACCGTGAGGTCTACGGTGCGATCTGTTCGTCCACACGGCAACCCCTCATCGGATGCATCGATACAGGCTTTGACAATGAGTACCTGATTCGAACCCACAGCGATGTCCGGAATCGTCTCATCGGCGTTCTCCAGTATCCTGGAGCCCCTGCGTTCGATTCGTCGGGGCACGGAACGCACGTCGGAGGGCTTTTAATCGGTGACGGAGGCAGCGGACGAGCAGACAGCGACGGATACCTGCTGGGAATGGGCATGATTCCTGACGGATTTCTGCTCATGTCCAACGCCATCCGTGCTGCACCGTTCCCTCCCGGGGGCGGCATGGCGCGGTTGGCATACGACATGAGCCGCAACGGCGTTCTGGTCTGCAACAATGCTTGGAACGACCGGGAAGGAATCGGTATCGGGTACACGGCGAACTGTGCGATCTGGGATCAGGCGGTGCGGAACTCTGCCCGCGCGTTCAATCCGGTCGAACGATTCCCGCTGCTCCCGGTCTTTTCATGCGGGAACAACGGTCCCGGTTCCTCAACGATCACATCGCCGAAGGAAGCTAAAAACATCGTGACGGTCGGAGCGATCGGCAGCCTGCGCAGTCCCGCGCCGGGAGTCGTGTGGGATCTGTCCAGCCGAGGTCCCTGTCTGGACGGACGGATCGCCCCGCTCACGGCCGCTCCCGGAGTCGATATCTACTCGTGTGCCCCCAATGAATGGCACGCGCTCCAAACCGGAACCTCGATGGCTGCCGCGCATGTATCAGGCGTCGCCGCGATGATTGCCAGGCATATCCTCGAAAAACGTGACGTCTCCCCCTCCCCTGCGGCCATCCGTGCGCTTCTCGTAGCACTCACTGAACCCATTGGCGATCAGATACCGGACACGGCAACCGGTTTTGGCATCGTATCCATACGTGACCTTCCTGAATTCAAACCGGAACTGTCGCTGATCGATCAGCAGCGGATTCTGACTGAATCCGGAGTTCCCTACGATTTCCGCGTTACCGTCATCGATCCCAGCGAACCGCTCCGTATCGCGCTGTGCTGGACGGACCCGCCGGCCGCACCCGATGCCTCGCCCGCCCTGATCAACGATTTGTCGCTCGAAGCCCAGTCCGGGAGTTCCCGTTTCACCGGTAATGCATTCTCGGGCCGGTTTTCTATGCCCGGCGGAGAACGAGATCATCTGAATACGATTGAGTTGATTGCAATCGAGCATCCGGAAGCGGTCGTTGAAGGACAGATCCTGGCCGAAGCAATTCGGGGAGACGGCGTCCCGGACAACGATTTCCCGGCTGACCAGGATTTTGCTCTCGTGGTCATCAACGGTATTCTCGTCGATTCCGATCCTCGAGCCATCATCATAGCTGAGGAGGTGAATTGCTTCGACGCATGTGAGGTCGCATTTCTTTCGAATGTAACACAGAGCGATTTCCAGGCATGGATCGAGGTCGCGGACAGAGGGGTGCGCATCAGGATTCCCATGACCGAGCGGGACTCCGGGTCGGGTGTTTTTCTCGGACGGTTCTTCACCGAACCGGATGCCGCGCGTCCGGGATCGATAGCCGTCGCAGACGGCGACACGATCGAGCTGTCGGTTGAAACCGTTTCTGGTGTTGTGCGGAGCCGTCCCCTGAGCGTGTCGTGCGGCGTTCCTGAGGCTCAGCAACCGGATGTGACCGACATACGCGACCGCTCAGCGACCATTGTATTCAGAACCGCTCTGGACGCACGCTCGACGATACACTACCGGGAGTCTCCCGACGGCGCATGGTTGAATCGACGGGACACGGTTTTTTTCCGGAATCACGCGATCACACTCGATAATCTCGTAGCCTGCACACGATATGAGGCATGGATCGAACTGACCGGGCGAAACGGGAGCCGAACACGACTTGGATCGATGTATCATCCCCTTCGCTGGATCACGGATCAGCAGGAAACCGTTTACGAAGCAGACATGGAAGAGGATCCTCAGTGGCCGATTATGGATGGTTTATGGCGATACGGCCAACCCGAGGGCACTGGCTCGCCTCCGGATCCGACATCGGGCATCACAGGATTGCGTGTTCTCGGATACAATCTGGAAGGCAATTACGAGAATACCCTGAGTCCGCAACACGCAGTGTCACCCCCCATCGATTGCTCGAAGCGCGGCGAATACACTCTCGACATGTCTTACTGGCTTTGCAGCGAGAGCAATATTCTGGACAAGGCCGTCATTGCTGTGAGCGATCGCCAGGGCGTGTATCGGCAGGTCTGGGCCAATCCACTCGAAACTGTCTATGGCGGGAACTGGGAATCCATCCTGCTTGACATCACGGATCTCGTCGCCAGTTCCGAGAACGCGTCGATCCGGATTACACAGGGGCAGACCGACCCGATCCGTTCGATGTGCGGTTGGAACATCGATGACCTATCGATCCGGCGAACGATTCCATGTACCGATCCGACGCCGGTCCCATTCGTCGATACCGGACCTGCTGTGCGGCTAATCTCAAACGCAACCCGGTTCGGTCCCGGAGATCGGATGCGGATCGAGGCGTGGATCGAGAATCTGGAAATCGATCAATCGGTCGGATTTGCGGCAGCCATTCTGATCGGCGAGGAACCATATTTTTATCCCTCTTGGACCCTGAACGAACTGGACTGGATCGAGGTTCAGGGGACGGCGGCGGATCCCGGGACATGGGATGGAACCGATCGCAGAATTCTGCTGGATCTGATCTGGCCGGAAACATATCGGAACAGGCTGGTTTTCGATTGCGCGGCTGTCCTGATCAATCTCGAAAACGAGGATGTCATCGACGTCGATGAAATCATATCGCTCGAATATGAATACGCTGCGTCCGGGTTGATCTCACGATGAAAAGCACATTCCGCCATTGACACATTTCCGAATAGACATTATTCCTTTGGACGGATCGGATTGTATTCATGCGAGAGGGGAAAAACATGACTAATCGAGAATCGGAGCGTCGCCATTCGGAACGCTTTCAGACACTCAATCTTTTATCCTATTTCGAACGGGATCTGTCAGATGCGATCGTGTCGCAAGGCATAGCAAAAACCCTGGATCTATCCGAAAACGGCGCCTTGATCGAGATTCCTTCGAAGCTAACGTATGTGGATAGTGTGACGTTCGAGATCGCTTTGGAAGAGCAGATCATGACGGTGAAGCCTGAGATACTGGATCAGACACAGACGCCGCAGAGCACCTGGAAAGTCAGGGTTCGTTTTCCGAATCTGAAACCTGCGGATTACCATCGATTGGCCGTTTTTATCCACTCACTGCAGTAATCGCTGCAGAATCAGAACGCCTTCCCGGATTCCGACTCGGCCTCTACCAACTGATACAGGGAAATTCCATCGAGGAAAACGCTGATTTGGCGGCGGATTGCGTGCCAGATCGGGTTGAGACTGCAGCAGTGGTCGTGGGAGCAGGGAATATTCCCCTTTGATTCCCGGCGGTCGCAGGCAATTTCGAACACATTTCCTTCGAGTGCGATCAACATTTCCTTGAGAGTGATGAGTTTTGAGTTGCGAGAGAGCATGTAACCACCCTTCGCGCCTCGAACACTGCGGATCAGACCGCCGCGGCGCAACCGAAGAAGGAGTTGTTCGGCATAATTCTTCGGAAGTGCTTCCTCTTCGATGATCGTCTGGATGGATACCGGCGTGTCCACAGGGCGTTTCGCGATGCATACCATGCACCTGATACCATATTCCCCCTGAGTCGTGATCCGCATCGGAAACCTCCTTCCACCCGCAAATGTGAATTTGCTTGACGGTTAACTATACGGCATCTTTATAAAAGATCACAAGGATGGTTTACGTGAGTCAAACACTGGAAAATGAAACATGAAAAAGCGATCTCTGCCGTTGATCGCTCAGCTTGAAATGGTATATAGTTAATTGGATGAGGAGGCTTTGAAGATGCCAGTTTGGGTCCTGTTTCTAATCGGTGCGTGTTTGAGTGGTCTGGCCGTTCCAATCGGCGCTGTCGGATCTTCAGGTTCAGACCTGGAGACTTTATTCATCTCATCGGAGTTCTACTTCGATCGCCCGGAAAGCGGTACCTCAATCGACGGACGCGCGTCTGCACCCGTTAGCGACGCTCCGGTTCCGCTTCAACCCCCGAATCATGCTCATTTTACGAAAGGCGATCCTATTCCGGTCATTCAGTTCAGTCCGGTCTCGGGGGCCGTGAAGTATCAGATCGAACTGGCCGTGACCCCGGATTTCAGCGCGGCATCCTCGATGGATTTGAATGAGCCGAATCTCGATCTCGGAAAGTACCTCACGTCGGATCAATGGAACCCGATCAGTTTTGTGTTGTACTGGCGGGTTCGAGCGCAGAATTTCGATCGGACGTGGACATCCTGGAGCGAGGGGTGGTGGTTTTCCAAGAGTATTTTAAGTGCACCCGAGGAAGTCAAACCCGATGCGGATGCGAGATACGGTTTCGATGACAATCTCCCTCTTTTTTATTGGGATGAGTATACGCAAACATCGACTTTCGATGTCGAACTCGGAGGTGATCCGGACTTCAATGACTCCTGGGCGTTTCTAAGAGTCACCGAACCGCTCCTCGATTTCAATGATATTTTCAATCTTCAGACTCTTCCGATCTGGTACAATCTTGAGTTGAAGTTCTACTGGCGGGTCTACGCGGTTCAGGGAAACGGGGTTCAATCCCCTCCGAGTGATGCGCGAGCAATTTACAAAAGCACGATCGACAAACCGGACCTGGTCGACCCGGAGGATCATTCAAAGTACCCGGTCGATTCGACCAATCTGCCGAGTCTGACATGGGAACCGGTCAATAATGCAAACCTCTATCACGTACAGATCGTCTTCGGTGAAGATGAGTTTCCGGATGGGCATCCCGATCTGGTTCTTGCGTCCACGAATTTCAACTTTGCGGACTATATTTCGACTGCGGTTTGGCAGGATTTTTACGGCCGGCTGAGCTGGCGGGTCAGTGCTGTTCGGAGTGACGGGTTTTATGGAAGTTTTTCGGAAGAATTCGACCTTGTGAAAATTGGTCGAGACCGGTACATGGCCTATGGCGATTCGATCACCGGTGGATTCGGTTCGGCGGATTTCGGGACGGGTTTCGCGGGTTACCCGCCGATTCTGGAATCCATGCTACAAGGTGCATACGGGCCCCAGGTCGAGGTTCTGTGCGAGGAAACGTACTCGTGGTTCCCCGGCGGGCACACGTTTACCGGCGATGAAGCAACAACGGTTGCCATGGGACATCACGCTCCCGAGTTTGTCCTGATCCTGTTCGGTGTCGTCGATCTGATCGACTCAGGCAATCCGGGGTGTGATAATCATGATTGTCACACCATCGAACATCTCACGGCGATCGTCAACCAGGTCCGCTCGTATCATGCCACACCTTTTGTCGCCACACTGACACCGGTTAATCCGGAATCCGACCGCGCTTACCTTCAGACGAAAATCGACACGGTCAATGCTCAAATCCGGACGATGTGCGTACAGATGTCGGTTCCATGCGCGGATCTCGATGAAGCATTTGAAGACACCCCGCTCGAACTGCCGGAGTATTTTTATGAGCATCCGGATGAAACACCTGACTGGGCGCATTTCAACGATGCGGGATATGAGATCATCGCAAACGCTTGGTTTGATGTGTTGACTCGGTAGAAACTGGATCCGAACCGGTTGGATCGCGGGAGATTCGAGTGCCGGCCAAGAAAACAGCAAGCAAGGGAGCTGTCGTGAGCCGTTTGGCGACATCCAAGTCCGACGCATCTCATACCGCACCCCCCAAATGGATTAAGGAATCACTCGGAATCCTCTCACTCGCACTGACGATCTTCATCGTCCTGTCACTCATCACCGTGCAGAAGAACGAGTCGGGTTATGCGTCAGCCGGTGGTCCGATCGGAGCGGCCGTTGCACGCTCGCTATGGAGTTTCTTCGGATACGGCGTCGTTCTGATCCCTCTCGTTCTGGCTTTTCTCGGCTTCGTGTCATTCCGTCACCGGCATTTTCAACGGCGAACCACGCGTCTGATCGGCCTGCTGGTGCTCATACCCAGTCTCAACGCTTTCCTGCATCTCGTGCTCAAACCCATCGAACATTCCGGTTACATTGTTTTTCCCGGAGGGTTCATCGGGCAGTTTCTAACGGATCATCTGGTCGGTTACATCGGCAACTGGGGAACCGGAATCCTCTCTTTTTCACTCGTGCTCATCTCTTTTTTGCTCGCCACGGATATCTCGTATTACATGATCTCACACGCCATCAAACTCCGCACATTCGCCCTTTTCTATCGCATCTCGGATCATGTGCGGGTTCGATACGAGGAATGGAAGGTTCGACGGGATTCAAGGCTGGAGATGCGTGAGAATCAAAAAGCGATGCGGATTGAGGAACGTAAAAAAGATCGGGATCGGGACCGATCCTTGGAGGACCTGTTCAACGAACCGGAACTCCCACCTTCCAAGTCCCGCACCTCGACTCGAAAACAACCTCCTCTTCCAATGCTTGAAGCCGAGTCCGAGGATGTGGTTTCGGTAGGGCAAAAAAACCTCCCTCGTCCGACAATCTCAATCTCACAACCCGCCTATCGGGTTCAAGAAGACCTCACTGATCTCGATGATGCCATCTTGAATGACAACCCGAATGGCAAACGATCGAATGAGACATTCCCCCGAACGGAATTTTTCAAGACCGTTGCGGATCATTACGAGTTGCCCGACCTCGGACTCCTGGATGACCCGCCGCCTGCAACCGAAGTCGAGTCGCACGATCAGTTGCTGCGGAAAGCAGAGCTGCTAGTCGAAAAGTTGGGCAACTTCAGTATCCAGGGCCATATTACCGAAGTCTGTCCAGGACCGGTTATTACACGATTCGAGTTTGAACCAGCGCCTGGTATTAAAATCTCGAAAATCACCGCCCTCTCCGACGACCTCGCGCTCGGTCTCCGATCGAAAGGAGGTCTTCGCGTTGCACCGATACCCGGGAAATCCACGCTCGGAATCGAAGTCCCCAACGCGATTCGTCGCACCGTATTTCTGAAAGAAACACTTGGATCGGATGACTTCAAACTCGCTGCGCAGAAATCGATCCTGGCACTGCCCATCGGTAAAGACGCAGCCGGCCATCCCTATATCTCTGATCTCAAGAAAATGCCACATCTGCTCATCGCAGGAGCGACTGGTTCAGGTAAAAGCGTCTGCATTAATTCGATTCTCGCGGGATTTCTATATTGTGCTACACCCGAGCAGCTCCGGTTGATCCTGATCGATCCCAAAATGCTCGAGTTGAGCGATTTCAACGGAATTCCGCATCTGCGCGAACCGGTCATTACGGAAGTCAAGAAAGCACCGGAAGCGTTGACCTGGGCGGTGAACGAAATGGAGCAGCGGTATGTGAAGCTATCGCTGGTCGGCGCTCGAAACATCGATCAATTCAATGCGAAAGTGACGGATGCGTCATATCAGGGCGAGGAACGACCGCTTCCGTACCTGGTTGTGGTGATCGATGAATTGGCTGACCTGATGCTGACAACTGCATCCGTCGTCGAAGAAAGCATCCAACGACTCGCGCAGATGGCCCGCGCAGCCGGTATTCATCTGATCATCGCCACTCAGCGGCCCTCCGTGGATGTCATCACCGGAGTCATCAAGGCCAATTTACCGTGCAGACTCGCCTTTCAGGTCGCAAGTCGCGTCGATTCGAGAACGATTCTCGATTCGATGGGGGCAGAGAAGTTGCTTGGAATGGGAGATTGTCTGTTCATTCCCCCCGGCACTTCTCAGATGCTCCGTCTGCATGGCGCGTATGTCTCTGAAGCCGAAGTTAAAAAAGTGGTGAATTTCTGGCGATCCCAGCCGCCGATCGATGAAGAATCGATCTTCGAGACAACCGGACTCAACGGGGAAAATGGGATCGACGAGTCGGATGATCCTCTTTACAACCAGGCTGTCAAACTGGTGCTGACATCCGGGCTGGCGAGCATTTCACTCCTACAACGGAGACTGAAACTCGGGCACAGCCGCGCATCGCGGTTGATCGATATCATGGAACAGCATGGAATTGTCGGACCTCACATCGGATCCAAACCGCGTGAGATTCTGGTCGACCGCGACGAATTTCTGGAACGACTCCAACAGATCCAGATCGAAGGAGCACCATATCTCGATGAAGATGAATTCCGCTAATCCCCGTCTTGCCATTTCTCTTGTTATCGTTTGGATCGCCTCCGGACTGGCAATTCCTGTTTTGGGTGCGACGGACGAGACCGCACCGCTTATCAACTTCATCAGCCGGTTTCAGGTTTTCAGGATTTTTTCGTTCGACTTCACTCAGGAAAACCGGAACGTTACGACCGATCAAACCATCCGGGCTTCCGGGGAGGTCACACTTGCCCCGCCTGCACGTTTTCGATGGAATTACGCGTCAAAGCCACAGAACATACTTGCATCGGACGGAATATGGATGATGATGGTCCTTCCGGGAGATCGACAGGTGATGCTGGAATCAGCGGTTGGAAATCCTGCTATCTGGTCGCCGATATCACTTCTTTCGGATCCGAACAGCATTGAACATGAATTCGAAGTGAAAGCGGATGAGTCAGTGCCCGAGGGGAAGTACCGATTCAATCTGAAGCCGAGGACTGAAGATAAACCGTTCAGTGGGATCGAGTTCGAGTTTGCGAAAAACTTTGACCGAATCGAATTCAGCTTGACGATCACGGATCTTGCCGGCAATAAGAATCACCTCGAATTCGCGCATTTCCGGTCGCTCGATAAGGAAATCGAGTTTCTCCCGCCTATCCCGAGAAATGCCGATCTGACCGATTTCTCAGGACGGACAATCGACCGGAAAGATCCGCGTTACGGCCAATTGCGAAAGGAATGAGCATGTACCGCTACGGACTCCCACTTGTAATCATGATGCTGGTGTCCTGTGCCGCACCGCGTTACTTTTCGGTACCCGGCGACAATGTGTATCTGCTGGCGGATTATCAGGATGCGATCCGACTCTGGACCGCACATGACGAAAGTCATCACCGCCTGATCGGCATCGCTGATCTTAACGCCGTCTATCGTTCATGGGAGGTTCGACAGGCATTCATCCAACTTGTAAAAAATCGCTGGATGCCATCGGAAGAGATCATATCGAGGTCAATCGAGCGTGAGATGCATGGTTTCGAGAATGGGCATGAATTTCTCCTCGGAATGTACTGTTTTGAAGAATCCTGGCAACGCATGACCGGCATTGACCCGGTCTGGCACCTCAGACTCTGCTCCGACTCAGGCGGTCCGGTTGATCCTGGACTGATCGAGAAAGTCGAGCCTAAAGCGGAAGAATCTTGGATGTATCTTCCCGATATCACGCATGGACGTTCTGTTTACCGGGTGGTGTTCCCCAAATCGGATGCAATGGGCCGCGCCGTGATCGACCGGAGTACACGTTGTATCGCGCTATATTGCGATTCAATACTCTGCAACCTGACGCTGCGCTGGAAACTCGGTCCAGTACCAGAGACATTGCGCTGATCGCAGTTGATCAGACCGGGGTGTTGGGGTCGACGAGTTTCTTGTACTCGTCCAGAGCGAATCGATCGGTCATTCCCGCCACATAGTCACAAATGATCCGCTTCTGATCGGTCGGAAAGGCGGACTGATGCAATCGCTGGATTTTCTCGGGTAGAAGACGCGGGATTTCGATATAGCGCTGGAAGAGATCTTTCAGGAACCACTTGGCTTTGGTCGTCATGCGGACGATTCGGTGATGGAGATAGAAGTGGGTGAGCAGATGGCCGGACAGCTCACGGATCATCGCCTGCATCCGATCGCTGAATCGGATCAGATTCTTCGGATGCCGTCGCACCGTTTCGATGGAGTCCACTCCGGATGACACGATCGCTTCGTGACTCGTCTGCAGCACATCACGGACCATCTCGTCCTTCAGATTCCGCACCGCAAGATACCGCAGCATCCCTTCATCCACCGATCTCTTGTCAATACCTCGGCATGCGATATTCCAGAGTTCAATCCGATCAAGATCGTCGGTTAGCAGAATACCAGCCCGGATGCCGTCTTCGAGGTCATGGCAGTTGTACGCGAGCTCATCAGCGATATTGACGGCCTGGGCTTCGAGCGGCGGTCTGGAGTCCGGCTCGAACTGGTCGATCCTGGGCGCATCATATGCGCTGGCATGTTTGAGGATCCCCTCACGAACTTCGTATGTCAGATTGAGTCCCGGGAAGGAAGGGTAACGGGTCTCCAGATGCTCGACGACACGCAGGCTTTGCCGATTGTGCTCAAACCCACCGCAATCCTGCATTAACTCATTGAGAATGTCCTCACCGGCATGTCCAAAGGGAGTATGGCCGAGGTCATGTGCGAGCGCAATAGCTTCAGTCAGGGAGGCGTTGAGGCACAATGCGCGTGCGATCGAAATCGCAACCTGCGCAACTTCGAAGGTGTGTGTCAGGCGTGTACGATAGTGATCACCCTCATAATTTACGAAAACCTGAGTCTTGTATTCAAGTCTCCGGAATGCCTTCGAATGGACGATTCGATCAACGTCACGCTGGAAGCAGGTCCTGAACTCATGCTCCAACTCCGGGTGCTCACGCCCTCGACTATCTCGACTCATCTGAGCATACGCGGCAAGCTCTTCCTGTTCCTGCCGTTCGAAATCAACTCGCTTCATCAGCATGTTTCACCTCGAGACGAACAGGTCGACAAAACTAAAAGTTCGGACATCGAAGAGGCCACGATCCGTGAGTTTGATTTCCGGAATGACCGGAAGCGACATGAATGCGAGTGCCATGAAGGGGTGTTCGAGAGTGCAGCCGAGGCGATGGGAAACCCGGACGAGAGCATCGAGTCGCTGCCGGACTTCGGGTAGGGGTTTATCTGACATCAGACCACCGATCGGCAACGGCAAAGCCTCCACAACTTCGCCATCGACCGCCGCTGCCAATCCCCCCTGTTGTTTGACCAGTTGGACGACCGCGGCGAAGATATCCTCGTCCCGCACACCAATCGCGATGATGTTGTGCGAATCATGAGCAATGGTTGACGCAATGGCACCTTTTTTCAACCCGAATCCTCTCACCATCCCGATGCCGGTGCGTCCGGACCCGTAATGTCGTTCAATGACAGCCATTTTAAGGAGGTCACGTGATGGATCCGAGACGATGCAGCCGTTTTCAGACGCCGGATCTGTTTCGATGCATTCGCGAGTGACGATCTGTCCGGGAATAGCCTCGATGACACGGAATGTATTCGATTCGATTCGTCGGCTGAAATGGTCCAGTTCGATCCACTTGACGTTGACGGAACCTCGAAGATTCAGATGCGACCGCTCGACATTGGCATATGTTGCCGTGCCGTTTTCCGCCACACAGATCCCGTTTTTGAACACCTTCGAAATGGAGAACGCTCCAAGATCATCTATGACGATCAGATCCGCTGCATAGCCGGGAGCGATTGCTCCGAGCTGTTTTAAACCGAAATATCGTGCGGTGTTGATGGTCCCGAGCTGAATGGCGGACACCGGATCGATCCCTTCGGCAATCGCAGTCCGCACCATCTGATCGATATGTCCGATATCCATCAGTTCCGCCGGATTTCGATCATCTGTGACAAAGAAACACTGGCTGATTGTATGAGGTGTCACGATGGGGAGCAGATCTTTTAGATTTTTAGTAGTCGATCCTTCACGGATCATGATGTGCATCCCCAGACGGAGCTTTTCCATCGCCTCTTCGACCGTCGTGCATTCATGATCCGAGCGCATTCCTGCAGCAATGTAGGCATTCAGATCTGCGCCGGAAAGGCCGGGAGCATGACCGTCAATGAGCTTGGACTCCGCGATCCGAATCTTGTCCAGGACATCGTCGTGGCAGTTAAGGACGCCCGGAAAATTCATCATCTCGCCCATCCCGAGCACCCATCGATCCTGAATCATGGACAGAAGATCGATTGCCTTGAGTTCCGCTCCAGCGGTTTCCATTGCCGTCGCCGGCACGCACGACGGAAGCATCATGTACACACTGAGGGGATTGTATTTGCTTGATTTGAGCATATAGCCGACGCCGGTCATCCCCATGACATTGGCGATCTCGTGCGGATCGAGAATGATCGTCGTTGTGCCATGCGGAACTACAGCGCGGGCAAACTCGGGAATCGGCACCATCGAACTCTCAACATGCAGATGCCCGTCTATCAAACCCGGTGCGCACCAGCGTCCGCTCAGATCAACGACACGAGCGCCTTCATATCCCGTGCCGATCGCAGCGATCACACCATCAATAACGGCAATTTCACCTTCGGTGACATCGTGTGAAAAGACATTGATTATCCGGGCATTTCGGATGACGAGATCACAAGGGATCTGTCGTCTGGCGGCTAGTATGAGTCTCTCAATATCCGGTTTACTTCGAATGTATGTTTCCATTTTCCTGCTCGAAATAGGCGATGAACGGGAGGTTTCTGTAGTGCTGGTCATAATCCAGGCCATATCCGATCACAAACTTGTTCGGAATATCGAAGCCTTTGAAGTCAGCCAGTGTTTCATTGGGATGGTTGTCGGATTTGTCTAGAAGTGCGCAGACTGCGAGAGATGCGGGGGAACGCGCCAGAAGGAGTCGTTTCAGGTATTTCAGGGTTAGACCACTGTCGACGATATCTTCGATGACAATAACGTGTCGCTGGAAGAGGGGAATATCGAGATCTTTCAGGATGCGTACGATCCCCGACGTCGTTGTGCTCGATCCATAACTCGATACCGCCATGAAATCGACCGTATGAGGAATGTCGATTGCGCGCGTCAGATCTGCGAGAAACACATATGCGCCTTTGAGGATGCCCACGAGCAAGGGATTCTTCTGAGCGTACTGCTCGGAGATCATCTTCCCGAGTTCAGATACCCGGAGTTTCAGTGTTTCCGTATCAATCAGAATTTTATAGTTCACTCCCACCTCCATCCTCTCTTGGAAACCGAATCAGGTATGTCCAGTCAATTCCAGCTGAAAAGGCCTTCGTTCAGTTGAAGTAACACACATAAATCATCGCCGCCAGTGTTCGATCATCAGTCCCGGCGCCGATCCGTGATGGAATATAGCTGGGTTCCATCACGAGTTTAATATCGGTTTCGGACTGATCCGAAAACAATGTCGGATCGATGGTAAGAATCAAAGAGAAATTCCCGTTGAGATTCTCGAAAGTCTGCACAATCTGATCGCCATGCATGATGGTCAGCTTGGAAGGGGATTTCAATATTGAGGAAGGAGCCCACCCCTTCAGGTACAAATCGGCAGGGCGACCAGGATTCAACAGAACTAGATGCGCTTCATCCGCAATCCATCGCCAGGATGTTTTTTCGACCGGATTCTTCTCGAGTTGATGCCACCCCAAACCGAAACGCACGCGAGCTTCCGGAAGATCATCGGGAGAACGAGGCGGTGTGATCGAGATCTCGGCGACCGGCAACTTGTCTTTCCCGGTGTTTCCGTTTCCGGGCAGAATGAACTTCTGCATGGAATTCTGCTCAAACAACCCCATGGTAGCGGAGATTTTCATAACTTTGGTAATCAGTGGCACATACACAATGCGTTCATATTCATACGTCTGGTTAGGTTTCCAATCCCGAGCGGAAGGTTCGATCGGGTGATCGTCCTGCCACATGATCACCCCGTTCTCATTGACGAAATGCACCTTGGCGACCATTTCACCCGCGAAGGGCTTGAATGCCGGACCTGTTTTCCATCCATATTTGATTTTCAGAATGCTATTCCCAGTCACAGCCGTCCGGTCGAGTTTCATCGAGGGAATGACATCGATAGCTACAATCGAATGCTCGGAAGCTTTCTTTTCATGACATGCAGTGAACCACAGGACAATAACCGCAGCAAGAACCGCTCCACCCTTAAGAGACATTTCAGAGAACCTTGCCGATCAGCGATGGATTCGTAGAACTGATTGCGGAATATCCTGCAAAGATGCCCTGTCCGAAGAGTTTTGTCTGATACTCGCAAACAACTTTGTTGCCGACGACACTTGTCACACGGAGTATGCCCTTGAATGCTGTTTTATCCGGGCCGATGACTTCCTTGGAGATCGGATTAACTTCATTGTCGTAGATCTCGAAGAACTCCCCTTGCACAGCGGTTGTGCCCGCCGGTAGTTCGAGTGTGTATTGTTGGACATCCCCGAATTTAATCATGCATACGCCAGCGCTTTCCGGTGAATACGCGTAAATGTAGTACTTCTTCGGGATGATTTTTGTCACGGTGACGCTTTTGATATCCCGCAACTGGACCCAATTCTTCTCCTCCAGATCCGTCACCCAGACACCTTCTATGTTGCGATAGGATGTCACGACTTTCCAGCGATGTTCGAATGAGAATCGACTATCCCGCAACCGCTCATACTCCGCTTTCGGAATTTCCTGTTCCTGTAGTTTTTCATCAAGCTGGAAGTACTTGTCACCGATTTTATAAATGATCGTCTGATCCTGATTTGTGAGAAATGGATATGTTCCCGGGCGATCGGTCACGCGGATCGGTTCATTCATCCATGTTCCCTCGGTATTCATGACGATCCCGACATTTTCACCTTCCCAGCTGTTGGGTTTCAAACGGAATTGTTCATAGATGTATTTCATTTTACTTTCATCCTGGAGGAACATTCCGAAAGAAGGGTTGCGACCATCAGTGCCCATTTTATATTTGCGTCGGTCACGGAAATAAAAATAATGAATGGTGCCAGTTTTATCACTGTAGATCGCGCTGTCGCCATCTCCACGAAATTCCGGTTCGGGACCGAAATCGAGGGCAGAGAAGTCCGCACTGAATGTGCAGACATTGACCGGATTCAAGAGTTTCTCTCGAATGATGGCTTCCTCATCAAAAATATCTCCAGTCCGGATTTTTTCAGCTACTTCCTTGGCTTCGTTCAGTTTTTTCTGAAACTCAGCTTCTTCCCGTTTATTCGATCCGTTTTCGGAGCCACACCCCCATACCAGCATCAAGCAAGTCAGGAGTAATGCGAGGCAGGTCCATCGTTTTGATATCATGATTCGGATCCTCCATGCGGTCATTGCGTTGCTCGATACACACTCGAAACAGCGACATATCAAAGAAGTCCTTATAACTGATGCTAGCCAGAAAGTCAACTGAACCGGGCACATGGCAACGAGCAAATTCATGTCCCCGATGACATAGCCCAGACATTTATCTCAGACATTATTAGTGATATCCTTGCCTGCTATTGGGAGGACGCGATGAATCGACTGAAACTGACCATGATCTCCACGGGTTTTATACTCTCGGGTGCAATCGGTCTAACTTATGAAGTCGTCTGGCAACGCAGGATGTCGTTGATTTTCGGAACGACTTTACCCGCCACCACTGCCGTTCTGGCGGCATTCATGGGCGGATTGGCTCTCGGAAGTTTTATCTTTGGCCGAATCGCCGATAAGCATGCTTCTCCCCTTCGTCTCTATGGCATTCTTGAGATCGGGACAGGCATTTACTGTTACCTTACGCCATCGATCTTTAATCTGATTCACGGGATTCATATCGCGCTGTTTCGCATCATGGGAGACTCTGTTTCTCTCCAGATTCTCAGGTTCACGCTCGCGCTCGTGACGATCTGCGTTCCCTGCCTTTTCATGGGAGGAACCCTTCCGGTTCTCACGCGCGCGATTGCCCTTTCCCGGGACTCACTTCGCGACCGCCTCGCATTGCTTTACTTTTTAAATACGCTGGGCGCTGTTATCGGCACACTGGCAACTGGCTTCATTTTCATCCGCACATTCGGGATGACCCACGTCACTCATCTCGCCGTCTTCGGCAACATCGCTCTGGGTCTCGGTTTCATGGCTCTTGCGCGTCGAGATCACGCATCATCTGGTCCAGTCGCGGCATCGAATTCTTCTCCTTCTTCCCCGCAACGCCATCTGCTTCCTACAGTCTATTTTATCTGCGGAGCGATCGGAATGGGTGCTGAACTCGCCTGGTTTCGGACGCTAAATCTCATTATCGGATCAACCGTGTATGCGTTCACGATGCTATTGTCCGCCTTTCTCCTCGGGATCGCTTCCGGTAGCTTCATTTTGAAGCAGATCCGATCTCATACATCCGAACCAATGCAGTGGGTTGGCGGACTGATCATCACCAACGGGCTGATGATCGCCGTATCGATTGCAGTCCTTAGCCGTTTGCCGGTCGTGGTTTTATGGCTGTTTCCCATGTTTCACGAAAGCTTCCTGGCCTGGCAGTTCTGCCTATTCACGTTAGGCCTGATCACCGTACTTCCCGCGACACTGTGCATGGGGGCACTGTTTCCTGTAATTTGCGAAGCTTACATCTCGGAGATGCGAACGGTGGCGAGGAGTGTCGGCCAGCTGTACCTGTGGAACACACTCGGAGGTATCGCTGGCACCGTGCTCACAGGATTCCTCCTCATTCCCCTGATCGGGTCCCGATTTTCGCTGATCACCTTCGCAGGGATATGCCTGATCATGGGTTGTTTCATGTTGGCCACTTATCAACCGAAACATCAACTCGCATTGCTCGGAATTATCTGCATCGCTCTGCTTTATCTGCTGCCTTCCTGGGATCGAGTTTTGTTTGACAGCGGAGTGTATCTCTATGCCCCACAGATGCGTGATGGTTTCGAGGCCGATCGGAACATGCTGTTTGAAGAAGAGAGCGTGCATTCATTTGTCACTGTCTCAGAAAAGGCGGGAATTCGCAGCCTAAGGATCAACGGTAAGACCGATGGTTCCGACGGAGCCGATCTCTACACGCAGATTCTACTCGCACAACTCCCATTACTCCATGCGCAGGGTGCAAGTAACGTCCTGATCATCGGTCTTGGAACAGGAGTCACTCATGGAAGTGCCTTGACCTATCCGGAGGTGGTGTCGGAATGCATCGAAATTGATCCGGCCGTTATCCGGGCAGCACGTTTTTTTGATCATATCTCAGGGCAAGCGCTGTCCAATCCCAGGGGGCGGATCATACGGGAAGACGCGCGAACAGTGCTATCCGCAGCGACGAACCACTACGATGTAGTGATCTCCGAGCCATCCAATCCATGGATCAGCGGCGTGTCAAATCTTTTCACAATCGAGCATTTTATGGCCTGTCGTAAAGCGCTTGCCAATGATGGGATCATGTGCCAGTGGATCCATTCTTATTACATGAGTCCATCGACATTGTTATCCGTTTTCCACACCTTTTCTTCTGTTTTTCCCCACTGTTCGGTCTGGAAAGGCAGTCCGGGCGATTATCTCATTCTCGGTTCGATGCGGGAACATGAGATCGATCTGGAGTTGATTTGGGAAAAGGGACTTCCACGAAGCGCAATGGATGATCTGGCTCGCGTCGGAATTCTGTCCGCCGTCGATCTCGCGGACAGACACCTCCTAAACGATACTCAGCTTCGGCGGATGGTCGCAGAGCATCGAGCTCGAATCAATTCCGATGATCATCCGGTCGTGGAATTCGATTCGCCACAAAGTTTGTTTCAGAATACAGTACAAGCGAACGAAGAGCTTCTGAGAAGCTATTCGTCGCGTTGATGTAACTCATCCGAAATCGTGTGGAATCAACGTTCGCATCGAACGGAAGCATCATTCCACGATGGCCACACCCGATTTCAGATCCTGTTCTGCGTAGATATTGAAACTCCAGACTTTCTTCCCGATGATGGGCAAGGAAATCTCCTCGTCATACTTCACCCGAACCGTGAATTGCTTGTTTTCCGGCCATTGGACGTCCACCTGCTTGTCCGCATCCTTGATGGGGACTTTCAGTTTCTTTGCAGCCTCCAAAACCATCTCGCGCATCGTGTATTCGTTGAAGCCCCCGCGAGCATACTCCTTGTAAGCATGCGCATAATCGATGTTTAGAATCTTGATGACTTCCTGTTCGAATTT
This sequence comes from uncultured bacterium, assembly GCA_964472395.1. Lineage (GTDB taxonomy): Bacteria > CSSED10-310 > CSSED10-310 > CSSED10-310 > CALFER01 > CALFER01. The sequence continues at coordinate 20,797 of CAYYMM010000030.1, forward strand.
CATACTTTTGATTTTAACAGGGATGAATTTGTATCCAAAGAACCCCAGAAGCGCGATTATGAGCAGTGTCACGACCATCGGGGTTTTGGATTCCGCCTTACCTGATTGATTACGAATCAGCCTCGATACGCAAAACGACATGTTATCCTCCTTCCAGGTAGCATGACTATCCCTCGTCCTCGTCATCATTATCCGTGTGCAATCCGTATTTTTCAATGCGATATCGCAACGATCGAAAACTAACATTCAGAAGTTTCGCTGCTTCCTTTTTAATTCCATTCGTACGCTGAAGCGCTTTCACAATGATCGATTTTTCGAAATCACCGACGACTTTTTCAAGATCCATTCCGCCCTCGGGAAGATGCGAACCCGGGGTTTGGAATTGTTCCCGGAGATCATAAAGATATGAAGGCAAGCTTGATGGTGTGAGAATCGAGTGAGTTTCGAGGGCAATCGATCGCTCAATGATGTTTTCAAGTTCTCGCACATTGCCTGGCCAGTGATAGCTTCGAAGGATTCCCATGGCTTCGGGAGATATCGCAACGGGTTCCTTCGAGCACATCTTGCAATATTTATAGATGAAGTGATCGACCAGGATCGGGATGTCCTCGACACGCTCCCGTAGCGGCGGGAGAGTAATCGGGATCACATTTAATCGATAATACAAGTCCTCGCGAAAGATACCCCTTTGGATCAGTTCCCTGAGATCTTTGTTGGTGGCGGCAATGATGCGGACGTCCACGGAGATATCTTTTAATCCGCCAACCCGCTTGAACTTGCGATCATTTAAAACTCGAAGAAGTTTGACCTGTATGGCGGGGGATGTTTCGGCAACCTCATCGAGGAAAAAGGTGCCGCCGTCGGCAACTTCCAATAACCCTTCCTTGTTCTGAAAAGCGCCGGTAAACGATCCCTTGACATGCCCGAATAACTCACTCTCAAGAAGATTTTCGGGCAACGCACCGCAATTGACCGTAACAAAGGTCTTGTCCTTTCGATTGGAACAATAATGAATGGCCGATGCAGCGAGTTCCTTGCCCGTGCCGCTCTCGCCCGTAATCAGAACCGTACTGCCGAGATCAGCAACTTTACGGATCGTTTCGAAAACACGGATCATTTTGGGTGAGATCCCGAGAATGTTATCAAATCGACTCTTGGCGCGGATTTCCTGCTTCAGGAGGGTGTTTTCCTCACGTAACTGCAAACTCTCGAATGCCTTCGACACAACGATCTTGATCTCGTCGACCTTGAATGGTTTCGTAAGATAATCGTAAGCTCCCAGTTTCATCGCTTCGATCGCGGTTTCCGTGGTCGCATACGCAGTGATCATGATGACGACCAGATTCGGGTTAAACGCCTTGAGCCGTTTGAGGAGTTCAATGCCACCAATCTCAGGCATCATCACGTCCGAGATCACCATATCGATCGGATCTCCCTCCTGGATAATCTTCAGTGCCTCGGTGGGACGGGTAGCCGATTCGACATGGTATCCTTCTTTTTCCAGAAGGATACCGAGGAAATCGCACATACTTTGTTCATCATCGACAATGAGAATGCGTTTCAAACGCTTATTTCACCTCCGGGGAGTCAGGCAGAACGTCGATTCGTTGCTCGAGAGGCAGTTCTATTTCGAAGACCGAACCTTCTCCCGGAACACTCGAGACGCGAATGCGACCTCTATGATTTTCAACAATTCGATAAACAATAGCAAGACCGATCCCAACGCCTTTCCGCTTGTAGGTCGTGAACGGATCGAATATCCGCTCGATCATGTCAGGACTCATCCCGATACCGGTATCCTTGAACGTAATCAAAGCGTTCTCGCCTTCCACCACCTCATCCCCGTCACTGGTTCGGATGGAGGCAGGTATTGTTTGAGTTTCGATTGTTAGAACACCTCCCGCAGGCATTGCATCGATCGCGTTTTTCGACAGGTTCCAGGCCAGCTGCAGAAACTGGTTCGGATCGACTTCCAGTTCGAGCGGATCGATCCCGAATACAGGTTCGATGGTGATACTCTGTGGGAAATTGGGTGAGTTCTGAAGTAAAACGATCGTGTCGGAAATCAAAGCATTGATGTTACTGAGTGCAAACTCCGGTGGTCTCGGTTTTGCAAAGTTGAGAAAATCCGTGATCAGGCCGTTCAGACGATCCGATTCACGAACAACGATGTTCATGAGTCGCGATTCACTCTGAGTCAGTTGTAAGCCCTCTTTCAGCACTTCGATCGACCCGCTGATTGATGCCAGTGGATTACGGATTTCATGCGCCATTCCAGCAGAGATCTCAGCGACAGCTGACCATCTTTCGGCTTTTCTCCGAGCATCTTCGAGACGTTTCTGATCGGTGATATCGTTTAAAATCAGCATGATGCGTGCCGGAGAGTCTTTTTTTACGCCCCAGAAAATAAACTCGAGGTGATACCAACGACGGTCTGCTTCGACTGCTTTCTGGAAATGGAGCGACCGTTTTCCGATCAAACCGGTCGAACCCACCTGAAGAATGCTCTGAACCAGGTAGGACGGGAGGATCATATCCAGGGTCAATGTGCGATCGGGTCCCACTTCATCGACCGACATCATCTCACATGCAGCCGGATTGATACTGATGATTTCTCCGTCAACGGTCGTCGTGATCAGACCGGTCGGGATTTCATTGACAATTCGATCATTCAACGCCAGCAGACTGTCGTACTTTTCGTTTTTATCGATCAATAGTTCATCCATTTTCTGAATTCGATCGACGAGGTGTGTGGAGAGAACGGCGGTGAGGAAGAAGCCGCTGAAGTTCACAATGATGATGTATAGCGCAAATGCGGGTAGTGGCAGAAGAATACGCGTCCCGGACGCAACCGGCCAGTATCGGACACCTCCGAGGTACTGGCTGGCGATGAGTGATGCGAAGACGATGCTGATGATTCCGGCAATGATAAAACTGCCTCTCTTCTGAAGCAGGTTGCATGCAACGATGATCGTGACGACATACAGAATTGAGAATGGACTCTCGATTCCACCGGAAGCCATGATCACCAAGGTCTCCAGCATGATGTCGCCGGCCAGTTGAATGTATGCATTGATCGTCGGTTTTCTAAGCTTGAGGATCAGGACGAGATAGATCAGGGAAAGCAGAAGAATGAGCGTGATAAGTCGAAAGAGAACCTTGGATTCATAGAATCGCTGGGAAATTTCGAGAGGGATGGCTGCGCCGACCAACAGTGTTGCGCCGATAATGAGCCGGATCGTGATCAACGAGCGAAGTTTATTGTTGAGTTCTGATTGCCGACGCCCCAATAAACTCGGATCGAGATTCAAGGAAACAGGGCTGATGTGAGATCCAGGAGGATGCTGCACAACGTTATCTACTTTACTTAGAAAGTTCTCCAATCAATTTGAACATCGGCAGATACATTGCAATGACAATGAAACCGACGCTGACTCCGAGAAACACCATGAGTAGCGGTTCGAGCATCTGGGTCAGGTTGGAAACGGCGATGTCGACCTCCTCATCATAAAAATCGGCAATTTTCTCGAGCATGGCATCGAGGGCACCGGTGGACTCTCCTACTGCGATCATCTGGATGACCATGGGAGGAAACACATCAGTAGCCGCGAGCGGTTCCGAGATCGTCTTACCTTCACTGATTGAAACCCGGGTCTTCATGACAGCGTCTTCGATGACCTTGTTTCCCGCCGTTTTCGCAGTAATTTCCAAACCCTCAAGGATTGGAACACCCGATGAGATCAAGGTACCCAGTGTTCGAGTAAACTTAGCGACGGCCACTTTACGAAGGAGCAGACCAAAAACCGGGGATTTCAAAATAGCAGCATCGATGATTCTTGCCCCTCGTTCGGTCTTCTTGAAATACTTGAATGCGTAAAAGAGACCGACAGCAGATGCGGCGATGAGGAATAGATAATCCCGGATAAAATTGGACATGTTGATGACGATCTTGGTCGGCAGCGGGAGTGTCGATCCCAATGACGTGAAGATTTTGCCGAAAGTCGGAATAACGGCGTACATCAGGAAGGTGACGACGCCGACGGCGACCGAGACGATGACGGTCGGATAAACCATTGCGGACTTGACTTGCCGTTTAAGACCGATCGCTTTTTCCATGTAGGCTGCGAGACGGTTTAAGATGGTATCCAAAATACCGCCCGTTTCCCCGGCTTCGACCATGTTACAATACAAATCGTCAAAGATTTTAGGGTGTTTCCGGAGAGCATCCGCATAGGTCGATCCAGATTCAACGCTTTGCCCGATATCGCTGATCGCCTTTGAAAACACAGGATTTTCTGTTTGTTGAGAGAGAATTTCCAGGCATTGGACAAGAGGCAAACCAGCGTCGACCATAGTGGAGAACGTGCGGGTGAAGACGACAATATCGCGTTCCTTGATCCGGGTCGCCATGCCCGGAATCGTAATCTGGATGTCCTTCATCCGCTTCTTTATGGTCGTCGGCGTGATTTTCTGTCTGCGAAGCTGGAGTCTGACGGCCTCGGCCGTGTCGGCTGTAATCACGCCTGACACTTCATTTCCGTTGACGTCTTTACCTTTCCATTTCCAATCTGCCATATGCCCTCCTCGCCGAAGCGCTCATCACCCTTCCCGGCGCCCGCCCTGTTCGCTTCGTGCCAGAATCTGATCAAATTCCTGAGGTTTCGCTGAATTGCCACGCGCTTCCTGCAGACTGATTTTCCGTTTGACATACAAGTTCACGAGGCATTGGTTCATCGTTTGCATTTTATGTGTGTCCTGACCGGTCTGCATCATCGAATAAATCTGATGGATCTTGTCTTCACGGATGAGGTTCCGGATACCGTCGTTCGGTACCATCACCTCAGCGGCCAGCACGCGCCCCTGTCCGTCCCGCCGGGGAATCAAAGTTTGGCAGATGACTCCTTCCAGAATGAATGAGAGTTGTGCACGAACCTGAGGCTGCTGGTGAGATGGAAACACGTCAATGATTCGGTTGATGGTCTGGACCGCAGAGTTTGTGTGCAGGGTAGCAAAGGTCAAGTGGCCGGTTTCTGCACACCGGAGCGCAGCTTCGATTGTTTCCAGATCACGCATTTCTCCGATCAGGATGACATCGGGATCCTGGCGCAGAACCGATCGCAATGCGTTCGCAAACGATTTCGTATCCGCATGCAACTCGCGCTGATTCACCACGCAGTTGTTGTGATGATGCAGATACTCGATCGGATCCTCGATCGTCACGATATGCAAATGACGTTCACGATTAATTTTATCCAGCATCGCCGCCAAGGTGGTCGATTTTCCGCAACCGGTCGGACCAGTCACCAAAACCAGTCCTTTGGGACGGGTGCAGAAATCGATAACGGCTTTGGGCAAACCGAGCTCTTCGAAGCTGAGAATCCTGAAGGGAATGGTTCGGATTGCGATAGCAACAGCGGATCGCTGGCTGTAGATATTGGCGCGGAATCGGCTGAGACCGCGGACACCGAATGAGAAATCCAGTTCCTTCTGTTCTTCGAACGCGTGTTTCTGAGAATCAGTCAGAACCGAATAGGCGAGTTGCTTGGTTTCTTTCGGGGTAAGGGGGGGAAACTCCTTAAGAGGAACCATCGTGCCGTGAACACGGAGATGCGGATGAGTTCCAGTCGTGAGATGCAAATCCGTCGCACCTCGCTCGATCATGATTTTCAGCAGTTGCGGCATCGATACGGTCGACATGTTCACCTCATGAGTTCATTGTAATGCGGATACGATCAGTTTCCAAACGTGACACGCACAACCTCTTCAACGGTTGTTCTGCCGCGTCGGATCTTTTCGAGGCCCGCATCGCGAAGAGTTCTCATACCGAGCGCTACGGCCGTTTCACGAATCTCCATGGCCGAAGCACCCCGAAGAATCAACTCGCGCACTTCATCCGTAATCGCAAGAATCTCGTATAAAGCCACACGACCACGATATCCTGTGTTCATGCAGTTCGGACAGCCGCGCCCCTTCATGATCGGGAAGGTGCCGATTTCTTCCTCCAGGAGTCCGACTTCAAGCAGCGCTTCAGGAGGCACCTGAACGGGTTCGGCGCACTTTGGACAGACCGTTCGCGCCAGACGCTGAGCAACGACGAGAATCAGTGCGGATGCGACCAGGAAGGGTTCAATACCCATGTTCAATAACCGGTTGATCGTCGTCGGGGCATCGTTGGTGTGAATGGTGGACAAAACGAGGTGCCCGGTCAAAGCCGCCTTGATCCCAATCTCCGCCGTTTCAAAATCCCGGATTTCACCGACCATGATGATGTCCGGATCTTGCCGGAGAAATGATCGCAGTGAAGCGGCGAAGTTCAACCCGATCGATTCCTTCATCTGAACCTGATTGATCCCCGCGAGGTTATACTCGACAGGATCCTCCGCCGTCATGATGTTGTCCGAAATCGAGTTGAGCTGTGACAGAGCCGAATACAATGTCGTTGTTTTTCCGGAACCCGTCGGACCAGTAACAAGAACCATTCCGTAAGGCTTGTGAATGGCTTCCTGAAACACCGCCAACTGTCGTTCCTCGAATCCGAGTTTGGTCATATCCAGTTCGAGATTCGTTTTATCAAGCAACCGGAGAACGATTTTTTCACCGAAAAGAGTCGGAAGCGTCGATACCCGAAAGTCCATCTCTCGCTTCGGACCCAACCGCATCTTAATTCGTCCATCTTGAGGCAGACGACGTTCTGAGATATCGAGATTGGCCATGATCTTGAGTCGCGACGTGATGGCATTGCGTATTTTCAGGGGCAGTCCGAGTTCTTTCCGAAGCACGCCGTCAAGACGGTATCGAACGCGATAACTTTTCTCATACGGTTCGAAATGGATATCCGAAACCCCCTGATTGATGGCCTTGATGAGAATGCCGTTGACGAGTTTTACAATCGGAGCTTCGAGATCTTCGACGGTGACGACATTGTCATCATCCTCGTCCACGACCTCTAGTTCGTCAACCGCACCAGACACCAGATCATCAAAATCCGCAACGTTGACGAAATCCGAATCGATTTCATCCTCCGACGTCGATCCCCCTCCGGATGCCTCATCATCGAAACCCGAAAAATCCGACATCGGATCCGCATGCATATCGATCTCTGAACTCGATACCGCCAATCCCTTGCCGGATCCGTAATAACGCTCGATCGACTTGTCAATGGCAATTTCCGATGCAACAACCGGCTCAACGTGATACCCCGTCATGAATTTAATATCATCCTGAGCGAACACGTTTGAGGGATCGGCCATGGCGATCGTCAGTGATGCACCGGTACGACTGATCGGCAAGAGATGGTACTTCCGGGCGACCTCTGCCGGTATCAATTTCAAAACCGCTTCCTCGATCTCGAAATTTGACAGATTGATCGACGGAACACCGAACTGATTCGAGAGCAACTCGGTGATGTCCTCTTCCTGAACATACTTCATTCTCACGAGCACGCTGCCAAGTCGCCCTCCGGATTTCGCCTGATAATCCAACGCGGACCGAAGCTGATCCTCAGTAATCAATCCTTCTCGAATGAGCATCTCGCCGAGTCGCTCGCTCATGTTACAAAAGTCCTTTTCTAAAATTCAGCCTGTCCATCTGAGTGATCATCGGACCTAAAAAATAACCCGACCGGGCGGAAATGTCAAGCTGAAGAAACGAATCCAAGCCGCTCAACATCAACTCGCTTTCTCATATACCATGATCGGATTCTCGTTCTTCAGAATGACCTCCTCGGTGATGACGCACTCGCGTAAACCAGTCTGCGTCGGCAGATCGAACATGATATCCAACATGATTTGCTCAAGGATGGCTCGAAGTCCACGAGCGCCCGTTTTCCGATCCAAGGCCTGCAGAGCGATGGCTGCCAACGCTTCTTTTGTAAACTTCAATTCGACATTCTCAAACGAGAAATACTTCTGGTACTGTTTGGTGATCGCGTTTTTAGGTTCCTGCAGGATCCGGATCAGATCGTCCTGCGATAAATCACTCAAGGTTGCCGTCACCGGTAACCGCCCGACGAATTCCGGAATCATGCCGTACTGAATCAGATCCTGTGGTTGTACGTTTTCGAGAATTTCCTTGAGATTCTTTTGCTGGCGTGTTTTCACGTCGGCTCCAAACCCGAGTGCTTTTTTATGCAGACGGGATTCAATGATTTTTTCAAGTCCGACAAAAGCCCCGCCCACAATGAACAGAATATCGATCGTATTGATCGGGATCGTTTCCTGATGGGGGTGCTTGCGACCACCGAGTGGAGGCACATTCGCAATGGTACCCTCCAGAATCTTCAGCAGCGCTTGCTGCACACCTTCGCCCGAGACATCCCGCGTGATCGACACATTTTCCGATTTACGTGAAATTTTATCGATCTCATCGATGTAGATGATACCGGTCTGAGCTTTTTCAACATTCTGATCCGCAGCGTGAAACAACTTCAATATCACTGTCTCGACGTCTTCTCCGACATACCCCGCCTCGGTCAACGTCGTCGCATCAGCTACGGCAAACGGGACATTGAGAAATTTGGCGAGACTTTGCGCGAGCAATGTCTTGCCGCTTCCAGTGGGACCGAGCAACAGGATATTCGATTTTTCAAGATCGATATCGCCTGGCTTGTTCCGTTCACGAGCCTGGATGCGCCGATAATGATTATGCACGGCAACTGCCAGGACTTTTTTCGCCCGTTCCTGCCCGATGACATACTGATCGAGGTAGGATTTGATTTCCTGAGGCTTCGGCAGATGTGTCAACGCCGAGCTCGCTGCGGATGGTTCCGCGAGATCCTCCTGATCCAGAATCGTTTTACATAAGACGATGCACTCGTTGCAGATGTAAACCCGCGGACCCACAATCATCTTTCGAACTTCCGTCTGGCTTTTTCCGCAAAACGAGCATTTCAATGTGAGTGGTGATCCCTTTTCCTTCAAAGCGTCCCTCCTTGCAACAGGGAACAGAACCTTTAAAGGTTATATTTGCATACTATCGATTGTCAATCATTCACGGCGTTTTGTCAATCCAACACCGCAACTCTCCAGCATGGCCCACCGCAACCTCCTCGATGACACCACTCACAATCCGGTCCATTACCAGAGCCGTCAGAAAAATCCCCAGCAGTATTTTCAATCCCAATCCCATGTCGAACACCTGGAGACCCGGGACGAGACGATTCAGAAACCCCAGAAGCCAATCCGTCACCAGCAGGACACCAATTACGGGCGCAGATAGCACCAGTGCGATTTCAAAAGAGTGGGCCGTTATCTTCAACCAGCGTGTCCAATCAATTGTCCCATTGAAAAGCCCAATCGGAAACCCGAATCCAACCGGAAACTCAAGGTAACTCCGGTGAAGCGCCGCCAAGAACGGGATATAGGCGTGAGTCGTAAAAAACAGACATGCCGCTAACATGAGAAACATCTGGCCAAGTTGTGACGCGCGATCACCACTTTGTGGAACGAAAACCTGGACGATCGTCTGCCCACGGAAGAGATCCACACACAACCCGCTCATCTCAATGCCATAAAACACCACCGCTGATCCAAAACCGATCGCACCCCCGACCAGACACTCATTTAGTGCCATGCCCAGCCATTGATTCATCCCAATCGACACCCAGACAGCAGAATCGAATGCGGGCCGCATCAGTGCTCCCAGGGCGACAGCGCAAGCCAGTTTGAGTCGAGCTGGAACTGCGCGACCGCCGAAGGCTGGCGACAGCGACATGACAACCATGATCCGGATGGACATCACGAGCAAAGTCAGAAGTTGAATGCGAAGATTACTCAACCCCATGCCACACCCTATTCCAATGCTGGGATCATCTCGATTATCCGCTGGAAAAAGTGCACGAGCTGTAACATCATCCAGGGCAGACATCCGAGAAGAACCAGGAACACAGCGATAATTTTCGGAACATAGGACAGGGTCTGCTCTTGAATCTGCGTCACGGATTGGAGCAAATTGATGATCAGACCAACGAACAGAGCGACACCGAGCGGCGGAATAGAAACAATCACGACCAGCATCAATGCCTCCCGAATCTGCCTTATAAACACCTCCTCCACTGTTCACCTCCACGTCTCTATCAGAGCATGTATCCCCTCAACAGCGATTCGACCAGGACATGCCAACCGTCCGATAACACAAACAGGAGGAGTTTGAATGGCAGGGAGATCGTTGTCGGAGAAAGCATCATCATGCCCATCGCCTGAAGCACATTTGCAACAATCATATCCACCATGACAAATGGAAGAAAAATCAAGAAACCGATTTCAAAGGATTCCTTCAATTCGGACAATACGAACGCAGGGATCAACACATCGTAGCTGCACGCCTCCGGTTCACGAACCGATCGTGACATGTTCGCCGCAGAAAAGGACTCGAACATCACAACATCACGGGAATGGGCATGTCTGAGCAAAAATCGGCGGAGGGGAGTCGAGGTATCGAGAAGGCGTTCAAGCAACCGGTGCGGATCCGGTGTTCCGGTGACCATCACGGATCCCCCGGGATGCCTTGCCCAGATCTGATGCATGTCCGTTATGACCGGAGCCATGACGTGGATCGTGAGGGCTACCGAGAGTCCCAGGATCACAGGATTGGGAGGGATCTGCTGCGTTCCCAATGCAGAACGAATGAGCGACATGACCACCGTGAATTTCACAAAAGAGGTGGTTAGCATGAGAAGGAACGGTGCCAGAGACAGCAGGGCGAGTGTCGTGACGATTGTGATGACATCCATCTGAAACCTCCTTCATCCCATCTCGGACGGAGGGACAGGATAGTCCAGGAGCAGATCAATCCGCTGAGAGGTTATCCCGAGTAGGCACCGGCGGTGTTCGATCTCAACAAGCATGATTTCCCGCCCGGGACCCATGTTCATTCGGTCGATCACTGCGATGATCGAATCAACAGGTGATGCTCTTTTGAAACGGGGCAATAGATACAGCCGCAACCAGATCCAGATTGCCAGAAGCCCGACCAATGACAAAAAGACATGTCTCCAAAACGACCAATCGTTCGTCATCGCTTCACCGAATCCGCGATGATCTGCGTGATCTGTACACCCAACCGTTCGCCGACTTGCATGAGCCGACCCGACCCAAAATGCTTCATTCCACAATAGATTTCGACCTCACCATTGAGTCGTCCGGGCAAGTCGATCACCTCTCCGGCCTTCAGAGACAAGACTTGTTTCAACGGGATCCGACACCTCGCTAGCTCAATGATCAACTCGATCGACAAACTCTCGACAACCTCACCACAGAGGTTTCGTTCATTGTCGCATGCATGTTCCTGCGTCACCGCTTCTCCTCCTCTCCATAATTCGACATCACTCCTGACCGGACAATGGACCGGTAAAACACGATGCACCTTCATCGAATCGATGCCCTGGCGGAGCATCAAAAACCCTTCGGCAATCTCAAGACATTCACCCCCGATGACCGCCAATCGCAGATTTCCGGTGTATTTCTGCCCATCCCACGACGCACTCGATGCAAAGGGCACCAGCAACGCATCACCCTCGGCCAGACCGTTGCAGATGGAAAGGGGTAATGCGACATGTCCGGCAACGAATGCACATAAGATCGGGGTGTCCGAGAACCAATCAAGAAGCGACACACGTATCGATTTTTGCGTATCGGGAGACAACTCCGAATTCAACCCACAGCGGATCGAAACAGGATACTCACGATCCACAACCCACAATTTGACCGGAATACCGACATGAAGTGAATCCCTCTCGTTGGATTCCGGACGCGAGAATCCTTCCGTTCGAACTCCGAGGAGTTGAATCGGAGCCCAGCCAAAATCCTTCCGGATCGAGTTGATGATACTTCCGGCTGCACTCAGCATGATCATCCGTTCAATCGGGCCCGGGATGCCTTCCTCACCATCCAGATCTCCGTCGAGAAGGAGCGCAAGCAATGCCGTTGCCGCCGAGGCTGGGCATGCGAGACTCATACGGATTCCTCCAGAACCGGACAAATCGAAAACAAGTCCTGCCAACTGGGGAGTCTGGACAGGATCCTGAATCGGAGCAAACCAGATGTTCTCAGCCCGGAGTCTGATCGGATCCGTCACCGCAGGGAGTTCAGCGCGTTGAATGACGATTGACACTCTTCCCAATTCAAGCAGATACCGACCCGGCCATTTCACAACATAACGATCTCGAAACGGAGTCGAATCGATCCGGGTACCGTTTGCGCTGCTGAAATCTTCACAAATCAACCCCTCTTGTGAATCAGCACAGATCGCCAGATGGCACGAACTGACGGATGGATCGGACACTCGCACATCGGCAGAATGAGACCTTCCGATCGTGAGTCGTCTGTGTTCCGGACAGATCACCAGACGGCTCGATCCGCTTTCCGGCTCCGAGATCTCAAGCTGAATGCGGATTCGCTGAGGCATTCGTTTCGTGAACCAGTCGGAAAGCCACGATCCGACCCGTTCAACGCTTGCCCGTACGACATCCTCGGTATCGAAGAAGCGGACCATTCGGTTCACACGGCGAACCACCGCGGGATCTATATACGGCACGCCTCCGAGCCACTCACGGAGCATAGTATCAGTAGTGCTCATGGGCGCTTCCATCATTTTCGATCGGCACATCATCAGCCGATGACACAGCATCCGATGGCGGGACCAAGACCATGCGAATATCGGTCAACCCATACCGTGTTCTCAGTTCGGGGATCCGGGTGCTCAGTTTGTCCATGAACAGTAGATCCTCCACGCCGAGTTCAATACGCAGAATCCGGTCCTTTATAATGATTCTGCCCGTCACACCATTCCTTCCAGCAGAAGGGCAGCCAAACACAGCGATGTATTCGGTTCCAGACTTCATGCGGGTTCGCGTCAGTTCTTCGAGCAACGCAATCACACGTCCGATTGTCTGAACTGACGAGATCGCAGACTGGGATCGAGCTGGGACATCCGGAGTGTTCGTCCCCATCCATCTCGATCCCGAATTACCTTGAAAGTGGCGTTCATCCGGCAGTCCTGAAATTTCCGATTCGCGTGGTTCGTTATCCAGCTTGCGTTTCAAGGTTTCTCGAAAGGATCGGGGCCGCTTCCGGGGCGATACGGTTTCATCGGGGCTCGTACCGAGCGGCAGCGCCGGATCCCGGTTGGATTCAGTCCTGATATTGTTCATTTCAATCACTCCTATTCCGATGCCAGATCATCTGGCCGGTGTCGTCGATATTTTTCTCCTCCTGCTGATTTTCATCGATGAGATGCTGCTGTTCATGAGTCGTCCGATTTAGCTCGAATTGACGGTGTTCACGCCGAAGGGCGGCCAGTCTGGCATCGATTTCTGCGAGTTCATCGGTCTGTTCGCGGAGGCATCTTTGGAGTCGCCGGCGATCATTCTCGATCTGCTCAAGTCGCTGTATAAGTCCGGATTGTCTTATTCTATGAGTTCTCAGTTCCTCGACCGCTGATCGGCAAGTTTCGAGTCGATCAATAGCGCTCTCAGCGAGACAATCCAGTGAATCCCGGGTTCGCTGATTTATGTTTGCCAATTGCTTCAACTCATCCTGTATTCGATCGATGTCCTGCCGCGCACGGCTGCGATGCTCCAGAGTCAATTGGATCGAATCATCGATCTGATCAATAATGAATTGAAATCGGTAAACGAAACGGGTCATGATCAGTATTCCGAGACAATCCGCGAGAAACACGCATGGAGTTCCGCGGGGCTGCGGTCGTCCGGGTTCCTCTGGTTGAGCAGCTCAAGCAGCACTGGCATGAGACGGATGGCACGATCGATCTGTTCATTCGTGCCGGACCGATAGATTCCGTAAGCGATTGCATCCCGGTTTTCGTCGTATAGGGCGAGCAATTCAAGGATGGACGAAATCATGCACAGGTCTTCCATGGAGACCAGTTGAGTCATGATGCGGCTTTTTGAGAGCAGCAGGTCAACGGCGGGATAGATGCCGCTGCGCGCAATTCTTCTCGAGAGTATAATATGGCCGTCCAATATCGATATAACTTCATCGGCAATGGGCTCGGTGAGATCGTCACCGGCGACCAGAACGGTATAGAGACCCGTGATGGATCCCCGATCTGAGTTACCGGCTCGTTCGAGCAATCTGGGGAGGGTTGAAAACACCGATGGCGTGTATCCGCCTCGGGCCGGAGGTTCACCGATTGCAAGGCCGATTTCACGCTGCGCGCGTGCAAACCGAGTAATGGAATCCATCATGAGAAGAACGTGGAGTCCCTGATCGCGGAAGTACTCAGCAATCGCCGTAGCGGCGAATGCAGCTTTAAGTCTGACCAGTGCAGGAGCATCCGAAGTCGCGACCACGACCACCGATCGACGCATTCCTTCCTCTCCGAGACTATCTTCCACGAATTCCCTGACCTCACGGCCTCGTTCTCCGATCAACGCAACGACATTCACATCAACATCTGCGCCTCTTGCGATCATCCCTAGCAGGGTGGATTTGCCGGTTCCTGCAGCGGCGAAAACGCCGAGACGTTGTCCTACGCCGACCGGGATGAAGACATCCAGCGCTCGGACGCCAAGACGGAGTTGGTGAGAAATGCGTCTTCGGGTCATCGGAGCTGGAGGATCGCGATCGAGGGGCATACGGTGGCCGCAACGATCCCGCGATGAAGTTTGAAGCAAATCTGAGACATCGAACACGTGTCCGAGGAGGAACGGACCGCACCGGATCGAGGTGCATAGGCCTGTGGTTCGGACTGGACACATCGGGCTGACATGACGGCAGTTTCCCAATGGCATGAGAAACGCAAGATCATCCCGGAACCCGACAACCTCGGCCGGCAACGGCATGTGACCCGATCGACCGATAAGGCACAACTCTCCGGTCTCGATACCCGGGATACAAGCCTTGATGATGATCCCGGTCATCTCGGTCACCCGCCCTTCGACATGCAGCGTTCTACATGAGCGGACGGCAGTGGCAAGGCGTGCGAAATCGATCATGGTGTCCCATCCGCTTCCGCACTTACCTTCGGTAGAGACTTCGGAATGAATGCCGGTGTATGACGGGAGCGGAGCCATGCGATCGAGACAATCGCAAGAAGAAGGGAGGTGATTCCAAGAAGGATTGATGTGGCGATCAGCCCGAGACGGAGTGGATGCGCCGATCGCGGATCAGGATCTGGAATGTGAACCGGATGCAGGGAGTTCATCGGGCGGACACAGGAACGCACGATGACGACGTTGGTGGGATTGAGATCTTCCACAGAGGCAGCGACGAGCTCTCTGATTGCATCGTCTTCGAGGGCCGGCAACAAATCGCTTCCTGTTTTCAAGAGGACCGACGCTGACGGCTGATGAGCGTTCGACGCTGCATTCGGAAAGCCAAAAGGGGAAGAGTCGGGAATGACGAGGACAACACGCGCTTCGATCACACCGTCAATACATTGGAGCATCGTGCTGATTTCTCCGGACAGCGCGTGGATGAAACGCGCTTTTTCTTGGGTGGACGTCGGGATCAGACCAGACTCCTCGGATAGGATGCCGAGTCCGGGATGCTCGGACTGCGGACTTCCATTCCGACGCAGACATTCCAGAGCCTTCGAATACTGATTCATCGGCACCGTTACTTTCCACATCCGCCCCTCTGCTTCGGAATCGATCCGTTTCCCGGCATCGATCGAATCGGACCGGAGTTCGAGCACCATCCGATTCGCCTGATCCTCGGTCATACCGTGATAAATGTCCTCATTGCATGCAGCCAGGGCCAGCAGTAGGAGCGGAAAGTACTTCAAAGGCTTCGTCATACTTGCGTCTGCATGGTCGTCTTGATACCCGAAACCAATTGTTCGACCATCTTTGAAATCAATTCGATATCTCGACTCGTCGCCAACAACATCCCTTGAATCAAAATCATTTCGGGTTCGCCCACTGGGTGGCCATCCTGCAATCGTTCGAGAAGATTATCGAGCCTTGATTGACCGTTGCGGAGTCTCTCGATGGTCTGTTCCAAGGATGTACTGGTTCGAAGGAGAGCATCTCGTGAGAGCGTGCCCGATCCTGCTCCTGTATTGGTCTGGATCTGTGAAGCGCCATGGTCCAGTTTTCTGTTTTCCATTACCTCGGAGAATGATTTTACATTCTGAGAGATTTTTTTACGTTCAGTCGGACGCTGCGCAGGTGTATGGATTGGTGCTTTCGAGATCAAAGGGTCCATGAGTGCCTCATTTCTGCCGGAAGAATCCGAGTTCGACCAATTTTTCGAGTTGTCGCGACATCTTTCCGATCGAGCCGTTGGAGTCAAGCGAAATCGCACGCCTCAATGATTCCATTCCGGTTTCGATACAGCCCCGTCCGAGCAGGAGTTCTGCGAGATAGAAATGGCCGATAGGCGAGGTCGGATGCAGATGAAGGTTGTTCCGGTATGCTTCCTCGGCTGCTGCGAATTGCCCTTGCACCGTGTACAGATTGCCGATTCCGAGCAGCGCTGATTCGCACGACGGTGTCATGGCGAGAATACCGTCGAAAACGGCTTCGGCTTCGTTGTAGCGACCGAGATACCCCAGGAAGAAGGCAGTCTCGATCATCAGTTTATAATCGTCCGTATCCATGGGAACCTGATCCAATAGGTTTATTTTCATATCCTGCCTCCTTCCATTACCGGATGTTCCGTATCGCGCTCATGATCGAGTCGTGCCGGATCTTGATGACATTCGAGATCAGCGTGTAGACACGGGCTTCTTGCAACATCTGCTGTTGAACGGCCAGCATGTCATAAGGCGACATGCCCCCTCCAAATCCGTCAAATCCCTGTTCAGGATTGCCGATCCTGGAAAGAGCAGCGCCGAGTACCTGCCCGCCAGGTACCAGGGGCAGGAGAGCTTTTCCGGCAACTTGCGCGACATGTCCGACGCCTTTCAT
>CAYYMM010000031.1:0-37385 GCA_964472395.1 uncultured bacterium
CATCCGGGTTTGTTCTGAAACCGTTTCGCATGGATGAAATCCGGATGGCGTTGCGTAGCGCAATCGACAACCGACAGAATCAGGAGGAACGTAGTCGGTTGAGAATACTGACTCGACTTGTCGACGCGGGCAAAGAGATCGCAAGCTCACTGGACGTGGAAAAACTGGCTGATCGGGTTGTTCAGTATGCGATGAACGTCACGAATGCGGATACTGCCTCGCTGATGCTGGTCGATCCTGACACGCAGGAGTTGTTCATGGCCTCTCAGATCGGCCTGGAAAACCCTTTCCAGAACGGTTTCCGGAAGCCGGTTCACGATGGGATAGCCGGATGGGCCTTACAACGCTGTTTTGCTTTGAATCTGCGCAACGATCGGCTCATCACCCCTGAACTCGGTCACCTGATGCGACTGGATGGGAAGGTGCTTTCGAGCATATGCATGCCGATCCTGACTGAAGGTCAGCCACTCGGGGTTCTGAACGTCAACCGCCTCGTTTCCAGCCGTAAACGGGCATTTGATTCGAGCGACATGGATTTTCTATCCATATTGACCAGTCAGGCGGCGGTTTGCATCCGCAATAGTGAGCTGTTCATGCAGGTTCAAAAATTGTACATCGGTAGCATCCAGGCTCTCTCATCCGCTCTTCAAGCCAAAGATACCTATACCGGAGGCCATTCAGAGAAAGTCGCCTACTTTGCGAAAGCGATCGCAGCACGTATGGGAATGTCGCTCACCGAGCAGCGGGAATTATGGACCGCGGGTATTTTACATGACATCGGAAAGATTGGCACCCCCGAGGAAATACTCAATAAAACAACGATTCTCAGCAGCGATGAGTGGGACATCATCCGGAATCACCCGACAACCGGTGCGCAAATTGTCAGCTCGGTTCCGGAACTCAAACAAATCGCCCCGATAATTCGTGCCCATCATGAATGGTTTGACGGATCCGGATATCCGGAGGGGCTTTCGCACGAGAAGATTCCCATCGGAGCCCGGATTTTGTCGGTTGCCGATGCACTCGAAGCCATGACCGCAGACCGACCGTATCGCAAGAACCGCTCCGTCGATCGCGTCCGATCCGAACTGGTATCGTGCAGCGGCACGCAATTCGATCCCGATGTGGTGCGCTATGTCATCGCTTTAATCGACGAGCATGCAATCACGATCGGGCAAGTACAAAAAGAGACTTCCCCGATCTGAGGAAGTCTCGGATACGAATCTGCGTGGGCCGTTCAGGCAGGCTCATTTTCAGAAGGATGGTCTTCAGTCATCCGATCACGTCGGCGCTCTTCCCGGCGTTCTTCCCGGCGTTCACGCCGATCTTCCCGCCATTCTCTTCGTTCTTCCCGGCGATCATCCCGAAGCGACCGCAAGGCATCCGACTGTTCTTGTGTCAGCAATGAGCGGATCTGGTACGAAGCGAGAATCGAATCCTTGAAGATGATTCCATGAATCTCGTTCAACCGGTCAACCAGTTTGATGATTTCCTTCTCATCCGTTTGTTTTCGAGCCAGCATAGCCTCGTGCAGATCATCCCGGCGAAGCTCGCGTTCAGCTTCGAGTGGAGCGACTTTCTCACGATGACTCCTCCGAATGGCCTGGATCTTGTCGAGTTGTTCGGCCGATAAACCGATCTCGCGGCCGATATCCTCGATGCGATCCCAGGGTGCATTCAACAGAGGCATTGCGGGTCCCTTCATCCCCCGATCGAGTCCTTGATCCCTGCCCATCGCATTGGTATTGACAGCGAGCAGCGCAATCACGGAACAGACCAGCATCAATCGAATCATGTGTTTCACAGGCACCTCCATTTGGTTGAGTGACGTTTGCGTTCCTTGTCCACTCATTCGATACCCTTCACTTCGGGAAGGTTTAGTGGGGGTCTTTTTTATTCGTGATCTTGCCAAAGGGGTATGTCTGCGTTAGAAAGAAATCAGGAAACGGAGGATCAGAAATGAAGCACATCATTTTTGTTGTTTTACTGGCGATCACGATGCTGTCCGTGCCTGGATTTGCACGTATCGGCCATGAACCACTTCTCAGAAACCTTGAACCGGGGATCCATTTTGTTCCCGGGCAACTCTTTATCAAATTTGTCCCGGAATTATCACAAGAGATCATCTCCGAAGCACTGGATGAGTATCGGGCGGGCGTTCTCAAGACATTCCCGCAAATCGGTTGGGTGCTGGTCCAGGTGGTGGAAGATCAGCCGCGCACGATCGAAAAGCTGATCTCGTTCATGCAAGCGGATGCGCGGATTCAGGGTGCGTGCCCGAACTACTATCTCCGGCTTAACTGGAGCCCGAACGACTGGTATTGGGTTAACGACCACCTCTGGAATCTCAGGATAATCGGTATGGAGTCCGCCTGGGATCTCGATAACACTCCGCCACTTCATGGCGGTGATCCGAATGTGGTTGTTGCAGTGATCGATTCGGGATGCGCTTACAAGACATGGACGGATACGGAACATTACGGCGAACCCGTTGAGTTCGCTCAAGCTCCTGATTTCGAAAACATCCACATCTGGACCAACCTCGAAGAAACTCCCGGGAATGGGATCGATGATGACGGGAACGGATACATCGACGATTACGAAGGCTGGAACTTCGTGTTTGACTCGCCGTTTCCCAGTGATGACGATAGTCATGGCACGCATGTGAGCGGAACGATTCTCCAAAGCACAAACAATGACGGCAGCGGAACCGAGAACATGAAGTCGACAGTTGGGATGGCGTTCGAAAGCAGGCTGATGATTCTGAAAACAGCAGCCCGGCCGGATGGCACCTCCAACATGGATGATGTTGTCGCGGCAATTCTTTATGCTGCAGACAAAGGCGCTGATGTCATCAATATGAGTCTCGGGTCAGGATACGTCGGCCAGGGGGCGGGGCCGGAGATTCAGAAAGAGGCATGTGCCTATGCAGTCGAACATGGTGTATTCGTTGCGGCCAGTTCCGGAAACGATGGCGATGTCGGCGGGTGGGACCCGGTTTTCTACGGAGTGGGGTACCCCTCCGGTTTCGAATCGGTTGTATCGGTTGGCGCGAGTAACAACGCCGCCGTCACAGGGGATCCGATGACGGAAACCGTTACGAACTTCTCGCAGTACGGCCAGATGATCGAAGTCGTGGCTCCGAGTGGACAATATGATTCGCCGGACTATGATTCGAGCGGAACGACGGATCAGATCTATCAGAATATCATCAAAGTCCGGTCATACCCGGATCTGACGCAGTTCGCTATCCGAGGCTGGGTCGGCACATCGATGGCCTGTCCACATGTGACCGGGCAGGCTGCACTGCTCGTGGCTTACGCACGCGCCAACGGATGGGAGTTCTCACCTGAGGATATCCGGAATCGAATCAATGCAACTGCAGTCGATTTTAACCAGACGTCATTTCCCGGATACGACTACCATGCCGGATTCGGCCGGATCAATGTTCCCGCGTCGATGACCGCCGAACTCGACCCGGAGTTGACTGTCCGCCGAGCAAACGTTTTCGAGAGTGCTGGGCAGGGGAACGGTAATTTCAGACCGGAAGCAGGAGAAACGGTGTCACTCAACGTCGGTCTGATCTCACTGTTCGCTCCGGCAACCACCATCAGTGCAACCGTCACATCGCTCTCGTCATACGTCTCCATCGTCAACGGCTCGGCATCCTACCCCTCAACCCAAGCGAACGCGATCTCGCAACCGGTTTCACCATTCACGATCAGTCTCGCGGCCAATACACCTCTGCAGTACGACGCAGAGTTCGAGATCACATTTGTGTGTGCGGAATCTGCTTCCGTGACGCATCGGTTTCACACCCGTGTAACACCCGCCCGGTTGCTGTTCTGGGATGATGACAGATACCAGGGCAAGACCACGAATCTGGATCAACCGGTCCGCGATGCGCTTACGGCTGCCGGAATTGCATTCGAAGTCTGGGACACGACGCCCAAAGTCGATCCCGATGCGACCGAACAGTTTTCGTATCCATGGGAGCCCCTGGTGACTCTCTCGTTCCCGACATTTGATGATCTGAAACAGTACGACGCCGTGTTGTGGTTCACAGGGCAAACCGGTCAGGGCAAGAAAGATCTTCTGAACTATGTAATCCCACCCATGATTCAGTATCTGGACGCTGGCGGTAACCTGATGATCACGGCACATGAACTCATGTACCGCCTCCATCAACCCCCTGCGAACACCGATGATCTGGTCTGGATCAATCCCTCAGCGGATCCGGGAAATCCGGATCAACTGGCGGATTATTTCATCTATAACTACCTGAGAATCGCCGGAGTCGAACACGATGATTACTATCAGGAAGTCTTCGGCGGGACGGTGGATCCGTTCACGATCGGGACCCATCAGACGTTGGACATCAATACCTACAACAAGAAACTCGACTTTGACTGGTGGCCGGATAATCTTGTACCTCGAGAAGATGCTGTCGTGAGTTTCACATCCGGAAATCCGGTTCGTCCAGGGGATGATTACCCCGATATACAAGATGCATTCGACGATGATCAACCATTCAAGGCCGCCAACAATCCTTGCGGGATCCGATACCCCGGTGCCGGCCAATCCAGCCCGTTTCGCACGGCATATCTCGCATTCCCCCTCGAATCGATGGATAACCCGGGTGCCGTAATCCAGACCCTGATTCCCTGGTTGCTCGACGGAACCGGACAAACTTCCGACCGGATTCTTGTGGATATCGATACGAGCCTGAGCATGTATACTTACAATGATCTGACCTCTCCGCCAGCCGGCGACCCGTTCTCAGTATACGGCATGGTATTCAACCCGTCCGGCCCACTCGATCTGCAGCGCTGGGTGATTCTGGATGTTCTGGGTCAATACTGGTTCTGGCCCGGATACACACCGGATGCGGCATTCCAGACCCGAACCGTCCCGCAGGGTTTCTCATCCGAGAACTTCCTTGCGTTCGAATGGCCACAGGGTGATTTCGGAACGTTCTCAGGCATCCGCTTTTGGTTCGCGCATCTCCAGACGGGTGCTGCAGTCCTGGAAGGGGATTACGATTTCTGCGAGTGGGGTTATTTTTAAACATCCAGATGACCACCTACGCCCGGGAGTTTCATATCCCGGGCGTATTTCCTGTTTCCGGAATCCGTTTCCGTAAACCCCATTGGTGCAAATGTGACCATGACGATCGGACGAGGTGTGATCGGTGATTTCGAACCCGGAACGATTATTTCCGGTCGTTACCGCATCGAATCATTCCTCGGAAAAGGTGGAATGGGGGCGATATATCGGGCAACAGACCTGTTGCTCGGTACGCCTGTCGCACTGAAGTTCCTTTTATCCTCCAGTGACGACCACGTCGAACAATTGATCAACGAAGTGCGGATGGCCCGCAGCATTACGCACCCTACGATCTGTCGTGTTTACGATATCGGGCAAATGGAATCCCTGCATTACTTCACCATGGAACTGATCGAAGGTGAGGATCTGGCGTCTTTGCTCCGGCGAATCGGCAGACTCTCGACCGATAAAGTGCTGGATATCGGTCGCCAACTCTGTGAGGGACTTGCTGCCGCTCATTCCAAAGGCATCCTGCACCGGGACCTGAAACCCGCTAACATCATGATTGACCGGGACGGTCAGATAAAAATCACGGATTTCGGTCTGGCAACCTCGATGGACTGGCTCAGAAGCGACGCCGGACCGATCGGGACTCTCCTGTACATGGCACCGGAACAATTCAGCGGCGGTGATCTTTGTGAACGCAGCGATGTGTATGCGCTCGGAATGGTACTCTATGAGTTGATCACCGGTCGGACGCCCTTCGAGCATCGGGATGTGATCGGCCTGTACCGCGAGAAAATAGAAAAACCGATTGTTCCTCCAAAAAACATCCTCCCGGAAGTTCCGGAATCCCTGCAGAGTGTCATCCTGAAATCGCTCGCACCCGATCCATCCGATCGTCCCACCAGTGCCATAGAAGTCGCTTTGTTGCTGCCCGGAGTTAATCCGCTGCATGTGGCGAAACAAGCCGGTGTGACACCCAAACCGGAAATCGTTGCTCACGGCGAAGATATGCCTTGGAATACCCGAATGGCACGCTGGATATTGATGGGGTTGCTCCCAATCCTGCTCGTCGGCATTCTGGGTATCTCGGATCGATCGACCGGAATCGGATGTCTGAGTGTTTTAAAAGCCCCTGAGATTTTTGCCGATCGATGTGAACAGATCCTGAGTGATATCGGATATTCCGGCGCAGTAAATTGGCGTGATTATGGTTTCATGACAAACACGTACGCCCGGAATCCAAACGAACCGATCCTATTTTGGTATCTACAGCATAAGCCCACTGAGATCCCTGAAGCGCTCGCGCGACACAAGAACACGGTTCTGGGAACTCATACTGCCGATGCTCGTCTTCTGATGCTGCTCGATATTTCTCGACACCTCATGCTGTTGGATGTCGATACTCCTGTGCAGACAGAGCGGAAACCCGGCGGATCGATCGACTGGAAGATACTCTTTTCTGCATCCGGAATTGACCCGGATACCGTTCAGGTTGCCGATCGGCCACCCGTCTCAAGGTTTGCGTCCGAACGGTTGAGCTGGGATGCCGGAACGGATCGATCGATCCGAATCGATGCCGCGCAATTCGAATCAGTCCCGGTTTATTATTCGGTCGCTCCGACGGATGGAAAACCGGTCGCCTTGGATCGATGGCCTGAATGGGTGCGAGATACCTCCCGTCTGCTTTCGTTCCCAATCATATCGATTCTGGTGATCTGGACGATTGTTCTGGGTGTCCGGAATTACCGGGAGGGGCGGAGCGATAATCTCGGAGGTAAAAGGCTGTTTATCTTCTTCTTCTGTACGACTGCACTGGCCTGGCTCCTGAGTCTCGGCCACATTACGCATCCATTTGAAACAAACCAGGATTCCGGTATTGCACTCCTTATCGCTTGGCCCGTGATGGTGTGGCTGTGCTTCATGGCTCTCGAACCATACGCGCGACGCCATTGCGCGCAGACACTGATCGCCTGGAGCCGGTTTCTCCGTGGCAGATTCTGGGATGGCACCGTCGGTTTCAGCGTTCTGGCAGGCGCAACCTTCGGATCATTCGGTGCCCTGCTCGGCAAACTGGATCGGTTCATTCCGATCTGGATGGGGTCGCCCGAACCGATCCCCCTGCTGGACATCGCCATTCTTAACTCCTGCCTCTCAACCCGACTCATGACATCCACATTCCTGTTTCTGATCCCGAGCGCGACAGCGGGAAGCATCGCCTCTCTCTTCATTCTCGTCCTTCTATACGCACGGTTGAAATCGAGAATGCTGTCGCGGGTGCTGTTTGTCGTTTTTTTTGCTTTCTTTTATGGCCTGGATGGGAGCCACTTTCCCTTATCCATTCTCGTGACCGGCCCTCTTCTCGGTGTTTTACTTCTGTTTGTCGTGTTTCACTTCGGTCTCCTGACGACAATTGTCGGCACCTTCGTCGGTCAGATTCTATGGATCTACCCCATCACGCTGAACGCAGAAGCATGGTTCTCCGAAATCGGTTTTATGACCCTTGGTTTCGTGCTCCTCATCGGTATCGCCGGTTTCCTGGTAGCGGGACGTAAGGCCGATCCTGACAATGGGTTGGTTTCTGCCGAAACGGTCACACGCAGCTCCCTACCTCAGGGATGAATAATCTGCGCCCAGACAGCATCTCTCGATGTATCGTCAATCTCGATCTTCACCTTCGCAATGATCCGATGATGCTGAGTCATGCGTCGTCCCTCCCTCTCCACCTCAACTTCGACTCTGTCGTTGATGTGATCCCGAAGAAACTGATGCCATCGCGCCCGTTCGAGTGTCTGATTATTGATGGAGATGATCGTGTCCGAGTCAAGAATCCGGTCATGCGGTTGCCCGGGTTCCGGATCAGAAATCATCGTGATATCCGTCTCGGTCAACTTTAACCCCGCTGATCGGATTGCCGAAAGCAGATCCAGGTCGCCCGAGGCGATCCGGTCGAACATGACCGATGCGTCGGGGACATGCAACTCGGACAGATAACGGAGGATGTCACGACGCGTGAGGAGCTCTCGCTTGGTATCCATGAACGCGACATCCAACAGGTCTTCGATGCGATGTTCACCCGGAGCCGCGCGAATGGCAACATCGAGTGCGAAAGTGCTGAGCATTCCGTAGGAGTAAACAAGCTGTACCCGGTTCGGTGCTCCCGGTGTGTTCTCCGCGACCCTGACCTGCATGATCTTCTCGGCCATGGCGTCGAAAAACTCGTGGACGGATACCTGTCGGGATCTGCATAGACTAATCCATGCGAAATACTCCGAAACCCCCTCCTCAAACCAGGCGACATCGTGCTCGAAATCCCCGAGAAAATGCACGCATTCATGGGCCAGCCGCTTTCTGGCCTCCGAGTCAAACGGAATTGACGGAGGAAGGCCGAGCACGATCATGTCGCCCCTCCGCATCGCCCTGCTCGAGAACCCATCCGTCTGGATGGCGATGATCAGCGCATTGCTCATTTTCAGAGCGGGAAAACACCGCCTGAGTTCTCCCAGCGAACTCTCGACGGAACTCAGTATGAGGGGATCCATGGTGTCCGGCAGGGATTGTGCGACGAAAAGGGAAAAAGGAGTCTGTGACTCCGACCGACGAAATGATCCATCGAACAGGAACGATCCTGTCAGCTGAGCCGGTGTCACCTGATAGCCATTTCCACTAGACCCCCATGTGACGAGCGGATTCGAGAATCCCTCGAGTTCAACAGTAAACCGAGTCGTGTCTCTGATACCTTCCGGATAACAGAAGGTATCGACCAACTGAAGAAACAATCCGTTCACATCATGGCGGGAATTCCTGAACTCGGATTCGGGCCGTTCCTTCGTGTTCAGAAAGGAGTGGATGTATTCGATACGCCCATCATCCGGAACCGTTAGTTTCCAGGCGGATTGCTCACGCAGTGACCGGTTGGGAATCGGTCTGATCCACTCGATGAATCCCCTCCGATGATCTGATGGATTCTGATAGGGGCGTTGAATGACGATCGATTTTCCCGCGAGTGACTCGGCGGATAGAATCACCCGCACTTCATACCGATGTTCCGGATCGTACATCACCCGATATGACAGCCAATCCACCGCTGGGGATGTTGAGCATGAGGTGAGAATCGACAGCAGGACGGGAACAATCAGGAATGGACCGGGACAAAAACAGGAACGGTGCAATGGGGTTCTTACCGGTCGCCTCATTCGGGCGTTGTTTCTTTTCCTGGGAGTTGCGGACCGAGATCCATTTTCCGGGTCGGATCGGCGGTTGGAGATGATGGTGGTTCAGGAAGTGTCAGGATAGGTGTTTCAAAACGTTTGAGGATTTCCGAGGCTTGAATGGATTTCAGTGCGTCGTCGAGTTCGAACGAGTCCTGGTCTGATGAATCGAGGGCGACCTGGAGGCGTGCGCGATCGCGTGCCGCAGACTCGTTGATCTTCTGAACCATTTCCTCATGCGTCTGATCGATTCCCGCAATCTCGAAACCGGTCAATACATCCGCGATGGTGCTCTGCCACCGCGCCCGCTCCGCGGCTCGAATTGCCTCCATCGCTTCCCGATTCTTACGTTCCCGCTCCCGCATGAAACTCTGCTTCACCTTCAGCGCTTTTTCGTAAGCAGCCCGTGCGACCTCGATCTGCTGGGTGTTTGTCGCGAGATTTTCCTCAATTTCACTCAATCGGGAGGCATATTGCATTGCGAGGTCACGGCGTTCGAGTTTCAGAGCTGCACGGATACGCGCCTGAATCTCGGCTGAACGTGTTTCGAGCTGCGCTTTTTCCGCTTCCAACATGGCCAGACTGGTCCGAACCAGCGCAATGCTCTCGTTCATCTTCGGCACTTGATCGTTCAAGTCGCGCAGATTCTGTTTGAGTATCAGTTCCGGATCTTCCATTCCCTCGATCCAGTGTCCAAACAATGCACGGAGCAGGCGTTTCAATCGAGCGGCAATCATCTCACGCCTTTTCCTTCACATCGTGCACAGGTAGGTCCGATACATCGTCGGAATCGGGCAAGGCTCTGTTGAGAGATCCCGTCATGAAACTGTCAATCTCGCGGACCAGTTCATCCGTATCGCGCATGTTCTCAAGGACCGTGTCGATCTGCAGCGATATCCCCTGAGGGTCCGTGATCGAAATGGTCTGATCGCGCAACAGGTTGATCGTGTTGATCATGACATCAAGTTCCGCTTCGACGACTTCACGGTTTTCACGAGCTTTCTCGATACGCTCGAGCCGTTGGGAGAGAATATCGCGGTTCTTCTGTTTCAACTCCGCTACCCGGCCGCTCCTGCCCTCGATGTCACGATCGATCCGTGTGATTTCCTGTACGATCCGTTCGCGATCGATCTGGGACAGATACTTGACATAATTCTGATGGGAGACGAGCATTCTGAGAAAGGATGCGCCGAACTGCTCGAGTTTGCTCAAAGCGACTCCCAGTAGGGATGACCTTGGTTCATCGATGATATCGGCATTCTGCTTGATCTGTCTGCAGATTTCCTCGAATTTTCGGAACTGGGTGAGATGATCGTCATCGAGGGTTTTCTTAAGCTGATCGAGTTCACTGAAGTCCGGCATGACCGGCAATGCGCCGTATCGGGCGCGGATGGCTCTCCGGAAACGCTTGTTGGAGGCGATTGCAGCGAGCGTTCCCAGTTCGACCGCAGCCGAAAACAGCAGGAAGTAGGGATGGAAACGAATCAGTGAACCCAGGACGAGCAGAACGCTCAAGAGGCCAAAATTCCATGGCGTCCTGAATGCCTCTCGAATATAGTTGATCTGCTTTTCCACGTGGCTGACCCCGAGCTCATCATGCCGTATCGAGTCGACAACGTCAAGGCAGCACTCCCATCAACAGCGATCCTCCGATCAGATTGCTGGCAAATCGCGATCGAATCGGGTACAGTTGAATCATGAAACACCCCCATTTCACACGATTGGTTTCCGCGGTGCTTGTCGCTGCAATCGTAACATCCAGCGTCGGCTGTATTCATGTTCCCCCGCCCGTCATCGTGCCGATTCAAGACACGCCAATGTTCACCGACGCGTCGCAACCGGAAGCCGGAGAGTTCTGGCGGGACTTGCGCATCGAATATTATCGTACGGGCAAGTTGATTTACCTGGAGTGGGGTAAGGTATTCCGCACCAGTGCAGTCAACGGCCGTATCCTGATCTATTCGCCCAACGGTGAGAAAATCGAGCAGCGTGCTTTTGCATTCTCGGAAGCGAACCTCGATGATTACGACGCGGACATCATCGCCGGATTACTCAACCCGGCACTGCTCACGGGATGGGTTGTCGGTGATATCGGAGAGCCGGACCGGACGACCATTGTGGCTCAGTGCCATCCGCGATCGTTGACGGACGACGAGCTTCGGGATGACGAAATGACGGAAGAGGAGCGCTGGTTTCTCTTTCAGATGTTCGTGCTGTTTATCGATTTCATCATCGAAATCACGCTCAATTCGTGACTCTTCCCATGTGGTTCGATTCGGGTGACGGCGCATTTCCTGGTTGACGGAGGATCTCGCCTCCCCCCAGAAGCATATCGTCGGCATAGAATGCCGCACCCTGACCCGGCGCAATGACGGCGGATTCATCGAGTAACTCGACACGCACCTCACGCGCATGTTCCGCGAGGGGTTCGATGCGGCACCGGGCAGGTTTATGTCGATATCGGACCTGAACAAACGCTTCGATCGTATCATTCGGTGGCCGGAGACCGGACCAGGTGCAATCGCCGACGCGAAAACAACGTGAATGGGCATCCTGTTTCGATCCGACCACAAGACAGTTGGAACACGTATCGATTTCAATGACGTAAAGGGGTTCCGGGGCTGCGATCCCGAGCCCGGAGCGCTGGCCAATTGTGTAGTGATGCAATCCCTTGTGCCGTCCGCGCACCCGTCCCTGCCGATCGATGATATCTCCGGGAGGCGGCAGACCATCCGCATCGCGCCGCGCCAGATACTCCGTGTAACGCCCCCCTGCTATGAAACAGTTTTCCTGGCTGTCCGGTCTGTCGAACATCGGCAATCCGGCTGACCGAACCATCTCACGCACATCGACTTTTCGCATCTCGCCTAGCGGAAATCGCGTGCGCCTGAGATACTCGACCGGGAGTCTCGAGAGAAAGTAGCTCTGATCGAGATGCCTGCCGCGATGGATGGCCGGCTGCCCGTCTGGATTATCGGCGAGCCTGGCATAATGGCCGGTTGCGATGATCGGATTGGATGATGGGTCCGACTCGATGAGCAACCGCCATTTGATCAGGGGGTTGCAAACGAGGCATGGACTGGGGGTAATGCCCCGGCGATACGATGACCGGAATCGCTGGACAACCAATGTTTCGAAGGCATCACGGACATCGAGAACCCGGTGGGGGATACCGATCGCCCGTGCGACCCGGCTTGCATCCTCGATCGACTGCCGGGATTGCTCGTGCTCCGACATCATGAGCGTGATACCTGTGCATCGCAAGCCGCTAAGATGCATCAACCATGCGGCACAGGTCGAATCGACTCCACCGCTCATGCCGATGATACATACCTCTTGGGGAGGCATTATAAACCGAGATCCCCGGCGATTTCCTGCATGGCGCGCAGCGAGACGGAGGTGAACTCAGGAAGGGACAACCCGACCTGCTCACACAGCATGATACTGTCGCGATTAGCCCCGGCTGCAAACCGTTTTTCCTTGAATCGCTTCAGCACGGACTCCGTTGTCACAGCCGCCAGGTTTTTTCCGTACACTAATGCGCAGGCGATGATCAGTCCGGTGATCTGATCTGCGGCGCATAGAGAAATCGCCAGACGTGATTCCGCTGGTCGATGATTGGCATGCGCTTTGACCGCATCGACCACATCCTTCGCGACACCCATCTGCTCGAGCCACGATGCGCCGAGAAGGCCGTGCAAGTCGGGATCGCTCGTTTCACCCAGATCAACATCATGAACGATGCCGGTATACTCCCATTTTTCTTCGGGTTCCTTAAATGTCCTCGCGAGATGCTTCATCACGGAGCCGACCGCGAGCATGTGGCGGCGGAGATTTTCGTTGGGCACTTTCGCTTGAATCAATCGAATCGCATCGTCTCGTTGCATCATTTTTTAATCCTCGGTGGCCAGATCGACGTGAATTTGCACACGGCATTCAGAAAAGGATCGAGTTCACGGGAGATGAATCTGAGGGGAGCAATGGAATTCGGGAAAGACCCAATCAGGTCGACCATGACTCCGGCGCGTAGGGGTGTTTCGTATCGAACGAAACGAACCCGGTACGTCCCGCCCGCCCGGCGGACAATCCTGAAATACACGGGTTCCGACTCATACCCCGGCAGCGAATACAATACCTCACGATTGATGATACCTTCCATGAATCCCCGCACTTCCGATGGCTTTTCAATTTTAAAGACCGTCGGCTGCGACACCGGGATGTTCTCCGAATCGATCTGAATGATGTAATCGATCACACCCGGATCCAGATTGACGAAACGGGTAAAGCGGACGGCATCCGCAATCGCGACGAAGAAAAACAGACCAGCCAGAAGCCCCGCGACCGTGTAACGGATCCTGTTCCGGTCGGCATGCCGGAAGAAGGATTCGGAAATGCCAAAATGAAGAATTAAAAACGCGATGGTTAGATAGAGAAACACGGACGACGGGAAAAACAAGAAGGTAGCGGTCGCCGCGACGACAATTAGGAGCAGTGCGGTCGTCGCGGGGGTTCGTGATCTCTCAGAACCGGATTGTTCGAGCAGCCGATCAAGTTTGAACGAGATAAAGGAAACGACAGCAAGCAGAAGCAACCGTGGCCAGATTGAGTAATTGAATACCTGAAAACGATCGACCGCGAAAACGATGATCAGTACCGAAGCGATCACGGCGGCCAGAACCAGTAGCGGAAACAGAAATACGGCTCTGGGAAGCCGGTATGGTGGCGAGTCCTGTAATGGAGACTGTGCGAGCGCATCCAGAGGTCTGGGATGAGTCAGTGGCCGGGCGATCATCCGGCTGAGATGCCGGGCAAGGAACATGGCCAGTTCAGGAGGATACGAACGTGCCAGATCCAGATGATCGCGATTCTGAAGATCGAGCGAGACGTTGTATCGATCGGTTCCAGCATCCGGAGACACTGAAATCCCCGTCACTTCGCGGAATTCGATGGTACGGGCAACCCTGGGAATACCATGGATCGATTGCTTCGTGTCGTCCACCGTAATCTCATAAACACCCTGACGCAGCCAGATTGTAAACACAAACAACAGGATCGACGTGATGATGCTGAATCCACTCGGTGCTGGCAGGATTCGAAGTCCGGTTGTCGCCTGCGTGAATCCGATGACGAGCAAAAAACTGCCGATGATCGCTGGCAGTGCGACGAGTGGTGAGGCTTCGAGCATCGATCGAAGTGTGATGCCGTTCCGGTTCAGTTGGGTGATGCTGACCGGAATGGAAGGGCAGCGTCCGTGCTTCTCCATTCATCCCCCTTTGCATTGACCCGTTCAATCACTGCGACTGCTTGTGGCGCCTGGATTCCCGGTATACGCATTTCTTCGATCCGGATGGTCCATGTGCCATCAGCACCAGTCCGAAATCTGGCGGCCTCCGCCATCACCTGTGTGCCTCTCGGCAGGATCAATCGTCCGTTAGGGCCGAGAATTGAACTCCCGAGACGCACGATCTCGTCGATCGAACCAAAGGCGCGCGCAACAATGATGTCGGCGTCAGATCCCAGACGATCCGGACTCAACGTTTCAACTCTCCCGGCAATCACGCGGACGCGATCAAGTGCGCATGCGGTGATGGCTTTCACAAGAAAATCCGCACGCTTCCGCCGTGATTCTATCAGAAAAACCGTATCTTCGGAACGTAGAATCGCCAGAACCAGACCCGGGATGCCGGCACCGGATCCGAAGTCAATCACGTTCAATGCGCCAGGTGAGACGGGAAAGAAACGCAACAGTCCCGCGGATTCCAGAACGATTCTCGCGATCCAGTCTTCCGGAGCGAACCCCGTGAAGTTGTGGATCCGATTCCACTGTTTCAGCAGGTCGAGATACGTTGCGAGCCGTTCGATCTCGAGGTCGGATGAGGGATGACCGAGCCGGTTGAAGCCGTCTTTTAATCCGGTCGGGAAATCATTCCGTATGATCGATGTCACGCGCACCCCCTTTTTTAAGCATGATGGACAGGATCGTCAATGCTGCAGGAGTCATCCCCGGGATGCGCGAGGCCTGCCCGATCGATTCGGGACGAATCGTCCGGAGCTTGCCTCTGAGTTCGGTGGAGAGACCCGGCAGGTCGGAGTAATCGAAATGGGGAGGAATCCACTGCGTCTCACGCATCTTGAATCGCTCCACCTCCTCTTTTTGTCGCTCAATATAACCTTCATAGTAGATGCGGGTCTTGATGGCTTCCCGAACGTCGGGGGGCATAGATTCGTCACCGATTCCGAGTGCCACGAGCGAATCATACGAGCTGTTCTCCCGCCGCAACAACTCCCCCGCAGGCATGGGGGTATGGAAGGGGGTGATCCCGAGCTGAGCGAGGCGCGCAAGCGTATCGGCGGATGGAGACAGACGGATCTTGCTGAGGCGCTTGATTTCGTCTCGAATCAGAGTCTCCTGTTGCTCGAATCGATCAAAGCAGCGCGACGGGAGCAGTCCGATCCGGTGCCCGATCTCAGCCAGGCGACTGACGGCATTATCCGAGCGCAGCATAAGGCGGTACTCCGCCCGGGATGTAAACATCCGGTAAGGTTCGTCCACGCCCCTTGTCACGAGATCGTCGATCATCACCCCGATATAGGCCTGATCCCTCCTCAGAATCAGTGGTTCCTCGCCCGTCCGCGACCGGGCTGCATTGATCCCCGCAATCAGACCCTGCGCCGCCGCTTCTTCATATCCGGAAGTCCCATTGATCTGGCCGGCGAAAAACAGACCCCTCACCGATTTGGATTCCAGGGATGCCCGCAACTGCGTCGGCACCACAAAATCATACTCGACGGCATAAGCTGGCCGCACGATCCTCGCCTCTTCCAGCCCCTCGATGCTATGCACGATGGCCTCCTGCACATCGATCGGCAGACTGGTCGAGATGCCGTTAGTATAGACTTCGTTCGAATCCAGTCCTTCAGGTTCGAGAAAAATCTGGTGTTGGGTGCGATCCGGAAAGCGCACAACTTTATCTTCGATGGAGGGGCAGTATCGAGGTCCGATGCCCGAGATGCGACCGCTATAGAGGGGTGAGCGGTCGAGATTTTCGCGGATGAGGCGATGGGTGGTTTCGTTCGTGTTGGTGATGTAGCAGCAGATCTGTGGGAGCTGCCGGTCGGGTTTTTCCCAGAACGAAAAATACGGGTGATTGGTTTCGCCCGGCTGGGCTTCGAGCGCTTCGAAATGGATGGACCGTCTGTCGAGACGCGCCGGGGTGCCGGTTTTGAGACGGCCGAGTGTGAATCCGAGTCCGGCGAGACAGGCGGAAAGAGCCTCGGAGGGGAATTCGCCGAGACGTCCGGCGGGGCGACTCCGGAGACCGATGTGGATAAGCCCGTTGAGGAATGTTCCGGGGGTGATAACGGCTGCATGAGCACTGAATGTCCGGCCTGAAACGGCCGTTACTTCCGTGAACGCTCCGTCCGACACGCCGATTGCGGCGATTTCATCCTGCAACAGAACGAGATTGTGTTGATTCTGGACGATCCTGAGTGCTTCGGCGCGATAGACGGCTTTATCGTTTTGCGTCCTGAGCGATTGAACGGCAGCGCCTTTTGCGGTGTTCAGAACGCGAAACTGGATCCCTGTTCGATCCGCCAGTTTTCCGATCCAGCCTCCAAGGGCGTCAATCTCATGCACGAGCTGGCTCTTGCCCAGCCCGCCGACAGCAGGATTGCAGGGCATATGACCCAGCATTTCGATGTTGAGTGTCACGAGAGCGGTGCGGCAACCAAGCTCCGCCGATGCACATGCGGCCTCGATGCCGGCATGACCGGCGCCGATCACGATCACATCAAAATCCCGATCGAGCATGCTTACCCCCTCACCCCGTCCATTTATAGCGCCTTCCAACCCGCATACACAACACCCCGATACTCTCTTCCCCTTCGGCAGACCCTGTTTTTGTTTGTAAAGACCCGGGTTGCGAACTATGATGCGGGACAGTGGATGGAGGTATTACGCCATGGAGCAGTTCTTGAAGAAGGCAATCGAAGGATCCGCAACGGATTACGCCGATGCGATGTTCGAAGACACTCGAATGATGACCATCTCGTTCAATAAAAAAGAAATCCAGAACGTCTCGACGACGATTCTCGGTGGCGGTCGCATCACGGCGATTGCGGGTGGAGGTTATGCGGGAGCTTCGTTCACTCGTCCCGAGTCGATTGCAAAGGCGGTGAAGGATGCAGCGGTTTCAGCCCGTGCACTCGCTGCCTTCGATTCCACCAACACGCTCTCTCCCGCGCCGGTCATCCGCGACAGAGTCGTTCCGGTCATGAAAATCGATCCCGCAACGGTCGACTTCGAGGAAAAGGTGGCCCTGGCTCTGGAGTATCTCGATCTGGTTCTCAAAACCCCCCGGATCTTCACGGCACAGGGCAGTTACACCGAGACCTTTACCCGCAAAACATATGTGAATTCGGAAGGATCCGAAATCAGCCAGAATATCACTCTGTGCTATTTCTCCTGCCGGATGATGGCCCAGGATGGCGATCAGACGGAATCGCTCGGATTCACCATCGGTTTTGACGCGGATTTTTCGAAACTCAGGAACCGGCACCGGGAAGTCGAGGAACACGCGAAATTGACGGTGGATCTGCTCACTGCCGCGCCGGTTACGCCCGGTGTGCATACGATCGTCGCGGATCAGGATCTGTCCGGTGTCTTTATCCATGAGGCCTTCGGGCATCTGTCGGAGTCGGACGACACGATCAACAATCCGAGTCTCCGGAAATTGCTCGTTCTGGGGCGCCGCCTGGGGTCCGATGAACTCAACATCGTCGATCAGGGTGATTTCCCGGGAGCAAGCGGAACGTATGTATATGATGACGAGGGCGTGCGCACCCGAAAGACCTACCTGGTAAAAAACGGTCGCCTCCACGACCGTCTCTATTCCCGTCTGTCCGCTGCCCAGCTCAACGGACAGCCGACAGGAAACTACCGCGCCACGGATTACCGGTTCATGCCGCTCGTGCGTATGTCCAACATTTTCATTGAAGCACAGTCGCATTCCTTCGATGCGTTGTGCAATGCGGTGGGCGACGGATACTACCTGTGCGGCGGCAAAGGCGGTCAGACAATGGGTGACCTGTTCACCTTCGGCGCGCAGCACGGTTTCGAGATCCGCAAGGGAAAACTTGGACGCATGGTCAAGGACATCAATATCTCCGGAAATGTATTCGAAACACTCGGGAATATTTCGATGATCGGAAACGACTTCAAAATGAACGAAGGCGGCGGATGCGGTAAAACACGGGCCGGTTTGTACGACATGCAGATGCTGGACAAGTCCGGGACGGGTGGGCCGAGTATCGTGATTCGGGATGTGGTTATCGGAGGTTGATGATGGAAAAGTTGCTGAAACGTGTAGCGGAAAAAGTGGATCAGGCGGAAGTCTATCATGTCAGAAAACAGTCCTCTCCGGTCAATTTCTATAACTGGAGACAGGCGGATGTGCTGCATCGGAACCACGACGAAGTATCACTGAGAGTCATTAAAAATGGCCGGATCGGAGTGGTCAAAGGCTCCGCCTCGGATGATCTCGACTGGTTCGTCTCATCCGCACTGCGGGCGGCCGAAGTCGGTCCCGAAGTGTCCTTTCGATTCCCCTCGGAATCCAGCGCGGGTTGCGGCGGCCGGATCTGCGATCCTGAGTTGATCGACATGAAGCCGGAGCAGATGGTGAAAGATGCGGTGGCGATCTATGACAGTATCCGTCCCCAAGCCCCCGCCCTCCTCCTCAACCTGTACCTCGACAACGAACGCACCGACGTGACGATCCTCAACACTTCCGGTAAAAACGAATCCTACACAAAAACACAATACACAGTATCGCTGTTATCGATGTACGAAAACTCCAAGGAAGGGATCAACAAGGAAATCACATCGTGTCGATACTTCCGGTTTCCCGACGACGTCATCGAAGAATTGATCGCCGAAAATGCATTATCGGCGAGACATATTCGGGTCCCGACGCGCAAGATGCCTGTTCTGTTCCGATCGTCATCGACCTGGAGTTTGCTCTATCGGATCCTGGAGGGCGCCAACGGTGCGAACAAGGTCCGCAGCGTGACACCGCTGAAAGACAAGATCGACACACCGATATTCGGGGATCAAATCACACTACTGGATGACCCGACGATGGATTGGGCGCCAGGCTCCACGCCGTTCGATGATGAGGGGGTTCCGACACGCACAAAAGTGATCGTGGACAAGGGCGTATTCAGGAATTTTATCTATGACCTCAACTTCGGTTCGAAAAGCGGCACTGGATCGACCGGAAACGGGATCAAGCGATCAATGTGGACGCGGGGAATCGAGGTCAATCCCAATCCTCGTTTCAACAACCTGGTCATGCAGCCCGGTGAGTTGACGGTATCCGAGATGATCGGGATGATGGATGAAGGGATTATTGTAAACGATGTGATCGGTTTCCATTCCGGAAACATCCTCCAGGGGCAGTATTCCATGAACGTCGGGATCGGGTTTTATGTGAAGAACGGCGTGATCGCAGGCCGGGCAGTGGATACGATGATCGCAGGTAACATTTATGAGGATTTCCATCGGATAACCGGTCTGGGAAAAACGCTTGCCGTCAATCCCATCGCGTACAGTCCCGATATCCTGATCGATGGTGTGTCGGTCTCCGGGACAGGCGAACTCTGAGAATCGATCGGAACGAGAGGGCAGGATCATGCACCGAGGCAGACTCAATATGGTACAGCTTGTGTATCACCGGATGTTTTTTTCCACAGGTCTTCTCGCGCTAAAACGTAAGATGCGCCCTCGGAACACCATCACCGTGCTCGCCTACCATACGCTCGAATCGCCCCGTTTTCTCCGGAATGTGCTCGGAATCCACTCCAGCGAAAGCGATTTCAATGCTCAGATCAACTACATCGCCTCGCACCATACCGTGTTGTCGATGTCCGAGCTGCTTTCGATTTTGAGTTTCCGGATGTCGGCTCCCGAAAATGCGGTCGTGATCACCTTCGATGACGGGTATGCGGATGTTTACAACATCGCGTATCCCCGGATGAAAGCGCTGGGGCTGCCCGGAACGGTCTTCCTGACAACGGAGGCCGTCACTTGTCAGCGGTCGATCTGGACGAATCGGCTGTATGGGTTCATCGAGGCGGCGGCGAACCGGAAAGTTACCATTGAGTTCGATGGGAGAAAACCATTGACCGTGGATCTGACGGATTCACATTCGCGGATGATCGGAGCGCTGGCTGTGTGCGGAATGCTGAAGACGATGTCGCCCGAGGAACGCCTGACGGCTCTTCATGCCGTCGCGCGCGCTCTCGGAGTCGATCCCCAGTTCGATCCGATCGAACAGTTGCCGATGCTTTCTTGGGATCAGGTGGCTATTCTCCATCGTGAGGGGTTCACGATCGGCTCCCATTCAGTGACTCATCCGATTCTGTCAATGTGTTCCGAGGAGCGGCAATGGATGGAGTTGTCCGAGTCGAAGCAGGAGATCGAGACGAGACTGAATGCACCCTGTCGGGTGCTCGCCTATCCGAACGGGCAACCGGGGGATATATCCGACGCGACACGCGCGATTGCGAAGGAGTGTGGATATGAGGCGGGATTCCGGTTTACCGCGGGTCCGGTTCGATCAGGCATCGATCCGTTTGATACACCCCGACATCCTGTTTTCGAGGTGCCGCTGGCGAGTTTCGCCGTCGCTCTCGCCTAGACCAGCCCGCTGTTAAACCCGAATCGGTGATTACTGCTCGGATTCTTCTTCAGGCGGGGATTTGATGAATCCTTTACGGCGATACTCCAGTATCGTCAACATATCATCCTCATCCCAGTCGTCATCTCCTGAAAGGCTGCCTTTGGATTTTCGGGGTTTTGCCGAGATTCCCGCGGCAGTATCTTCCGCTGCGTCGCTCAGGAGCTTCCTCGGTATCTTCTTTTCGGGTCGATCTTTCTTACGCCGTGGTTCTTCGGGATCTAGCCAGAGCGACTTCCCGGCCGGCTCCATACTGCTTTTCATTCCCCACACTCCCTGAAAAAACGTTTCCTCCAGACGGTTGCACGTATCCGTTAGCTGTCTTGAACCTTCATGGGTATTTCACTGCATATGACGACATCTTGATTTCATAATTAATATAGCCGTTGATTACTGTCAAGCGTGATACAATGGGGATGTTTGATATACCCCACCTGATCCCAATGGTATTCAATCGGCT
The DNA here is from genome assembly GCA_964472395.1 of uncultured bacterium. Taxonomy (GTDB): domain Bacteria; phylum CSSED10-310; class CSSED10-310; order CSSED10-310; family CALFER01; genus CALFER01. The sequence continues at coordinate 21,462 of CAYYMM010000031.1, forward strand.
TATACAAACATCAAAATGAATCGATGGATCAACCTGGCGATGGTAAATTCCGGGTGATGAATACCCGGGATCGGCGCAAGTTCCACGAAATCCGCACCTTTCAACTCGATCCGTGAATCCCGCATCATCGTCAAAATCCGCATGACATCCATCCAGGTCAGACCGCCGGGTTCCGGTGTTCCGGTCGAAGGAATTACGGATGGGTCAAAACCGTCGACATCGAACGTCAGCCAGGCAGGGCCGGAAGCGCATCCGAACGCCGTCTCGAGATGATTCCAGAAATCCGGGTGTTCCGGCGTGGTATGCACGATGTTCTCGTCCCGAATCAGAGCCGATTCTTCCTCAGACATCGACCGAATCCCGATGCTGATTGACTGTAATCCAAGTTCTCGGATGCGTCGCATGGCGCATGCATGCGACCATGTCCGGTCCTGGTAGGAGTCCCGTAAATCCGCATGGGCGTCGACATGGATCACGAGTGCACCTGGAAATAGGTCGCGGAATGCCCGCACGGCGGGCACTGAAATGGAGTGCTCGCCTCCCAGGATGATGGGGAATTTGTGATCATTGAGAATCTGGCGGGTCTGCTCCCAGAGCCGTTCATCGAGAACATCATAGCGATCAGTTTCGATTGCCGGCAACGTGTAAATGCCGTCTTCCGGATAGATTCTCGAAAGAACGGCATCATACAGCTCGACCTGAGTGGAAGCATCCAGTATGGCCTGCGGCCCGGCAGCCGTTCCCTTCCCGAAACTCACCGATGCCTCAAAGGGTACCGGCACAATCACGACCCGGCCGGCGTCGTACGACAGCCGGTCAGCGGGCAGGCCGAGAAACGGGACGGTCATGGATCAGATGATGAAGACTGCTGCGGCAAACACCGTGGTCCAGCGTCCATCCTTGGGTACGCGGGCGGAGTGAGCGATGTTCCGGGTTTTGATGATGCGGCCGCTCGCGAGATACAAATCCTTGCGCTCATCCCAGGCTTTCTCGGGATCGATGTCGATACCGAGTGTGGTGCCGAGCATTTGTGCTGCGAGATCTTCCGCGTATTCGCCGGCGATGTGCGAGGTCTGGCCGTAGGAATGGTGTTCCGAGATATATCCGTAGCTGTTTTCGCGGTCGGCGGGTTCGGCGAGTCCGATTGCGGCGGCGAGCATCCTGCCGGGTTCGTTGGAGTCCAGCCGGGACATGACGCAGTGAATGACTTCGCCCGCTTGAATATCGGCGAGACCTTTGGCCCGCGGAATGCATTTACAGGCAGGAGGAAAGATGCTGGAAACCGTTACGAGATTAAACTTTTCGATTCCGCCGTTCCGGAGAGCATCTTCGAACGAGTTCAATCGGTCCTTGTGATAACCGACACCGTGAGTCAGGAACATTTTCTTCGGGATCAACCGGTTGGGTGCTCTTTTCATTCATTCCTCCTCTCCAGATGGTTCACGTCCGAAAAACCGCTTTGAAGATATAGCCAATGCGCTGCGAATTCAAGAAATAAATCAAGGATCATCGCTGTCTTGCCATCTCGTCCATTTTCTCGAAAACGGCCTTGATCAGAAGGGGAAGCACAGACGTGACCTCCGCGGGCACCTCGGCATAACGTCCCCCCTCTTCTTCGGGCAGGAATTTTCCCCACGAAACCCCTTCGCGATACGTGCAACCGCTCAATCCGCCCCAATGCACCGGCTCGGGACAGATCCGAACACCCCGGCTGAACAGACGGCGTTCGAGCGGGAAGCCGTGATTGTGCATGATGTCAAAAAAAGGAGCGATCTGCTGAGCCCAGTTGCGGGGGACGCCGCCTCCGAGCGTGAATATGCCGAGTGTGCCGGTGTGGGCGTAAACTCTCCGGGCAAAATCGATCAGATCCGCGAACGGATTGTATGGAAGCAGCGGGATAGCAGGATCGAAGGGTTCGGCCACGGGCCCGACCCGATGTTTAATGCTTTGAAAACATAAATCCATGCTCAGTTCGCAATCCGTGAACGCCGGGATATAAATGGGGATGCCGGCCCGAGCTGCGGACGCGAAAATACTGCGATCCTGCGGGAATTTCTCGATGCACAACTCACCGATCCGCCTGCAGAAATCCGCTGATCCCGAGGGAGGTGTCACGCCGTCGAGCGCCGGGATGAGGCGCGTGATGTGGTCGCCGATCATGTTCTCGACGGATTGAAACGACTGTTCGAGTTCGATCGTGTCATACACCCGGTTGTAGCCCATCTCATAAGCGGTCTTGTCGTCGGTATTGTCCATCATGAAATGGGAGACACCCATCCCTTCGATGAGACCATGCGTCATGAGCGCGCCGGTCGCGACGATGACATCCACGCACCCCCGGTCGATCAGATCGCAGATGATGCGCCCCTGCTTGGCCACCGTCAGGGCTCCGCTCAGTGTCATGATGACCATCGAGTCGGGCTGTGTGAACAACTCGACCAGAATGTCATAGGCCCGGCCGAGTTGCCTTCCGGAAAAGGCAGTCTGCCCCATCGCCTCGATCATGTCCCGGAACGACCGGATCGATTTCAGATCGATCGGCTTGAGTGGAATCAATCCCTCGCCGTCTCTGAAGTCTCGCTTGATGTTCTCCATGATCACTACGCCTCCGCTTAGAGTAAACGATCTCGAACCCGGTTGAAATGATTCCGAACGTCAGTTCTGAGCGCTTCGCGGGATGCACGTCGCCGCTGCGGCAGAAGATCGAGCGCGCCGGTCAGCAGTTCGACGCCTGCATTGAGATCGTAAATGGTAACGGCTTCCGGCGCAACCGTTCCATCACCGTGATTGTGATAGTTCAGAAGCGGGACCGCGATTGCCGTGACATCGTATCCGTGCGCCCAGAACAATGATGCCTCACAGGTGCCGCCTTCCATGCGGCGTCTTTGCGTCCGAATACCTCGTTCATTCAATTTAGCCGCTGCATCATCCAGAAGCGCCTGGCTGTTCGGATCGAATAAAAACGCCTTGTCACCCGTTCGAATAACAATGCCTTCGCCCATGGCCGCGCCGTCGAGTGTCTTCGATGCCTCGATGGAAACAACGATGGAATGGTACGGAACGGATCCGAGTTCGCAAGCGCCCTGGGCACCGATGAACCCGATTTCCTCAGCGCGGTGGTAAATGACCGTCAGGTCGACCGGCATGGCAGCCTCGACCGCTCGCTCGAACACCGCAGTTTGAATGGCGCAGCCCACGAGATCGTCCATGGCGCGTCCGTGCACGAACGGAGCGGCGATCGTGAATCGCGTGATATCCGGAACGGCAAACAACCGGTCCGCTGGCAGTGGAGGCAGATCATTCAATCGGATCCGAACATTTCCGGGGTCCTCCGGTAATTCCTCGATCACAACTCCTTTCCCCTCCCAGGCATTTCCGATCACGAGAACCGGACAGTTCCGAAGAGCGTCTCCGCGCGGCAATCCTCCGAGAATCTCGGCGGTCGCTTCCTGCGCCGTGATCCCTGTCACAACGAATCCCGGGTGGTCCATATGGGATGCCAGGGTGAGTGAATGGGTGAGATTCTTACCGGCGTTCCAGTAGTGCGCAACGAGATTGCCGTAGCGGTCGGTGAACAGCGCGACGGTGTTCCGGTTCGTGAGCGGTTGAAGTATCGATCGCAATTCGTTTCGGACACGCGCTTCGTGAAAGGGAACGGAAGGTTGCGAGATCCGTTCCAGGATCGCAATGACTCTGGTGTCGGATCGCTGCATGCAGTCGGTTGAATTCATGAAGGGACCTCCGGAAAAAGAGGAGTGCAGGCTTAGAAGATTCCCAGGTCGAACATGATTTTCTGATGAGGCGGAAGTTCCTCGACCGTGATCTGCCTGCCCGAGAGTTGGTATGCCAGTACGATCGGGTAGAGGCGGCCCCAGGTGGTCCAGTTGTGCTTTCCCTCGAAGGTGACGAAAGCATGCGGCACATTCCGAGCCCGGAGATGATCATGAAGTCGACGGTTGCTGTCGATCACGTCCGCACGATCCTCGGAGGCCGGACCGAAGAGGATTCTGAGTTGACCGCGGGCGTCCGGTCCCGACAGCCATGTGTATATATTGTCCTGCTCAATCCGCGCACGATCCGTCGTCGGACCAAAAATCCGTTCGATCCCCAGTTTCCGCCATCGTTTGATGAAATCGACCGACTGATCCGGATCGAACAGCAGGCCGCTGAGTGCCGACACTGAAGCGAACTCATCATAGTGATTCATCGCGATGTGCATCGCTCCGAATCCACCCATCGAAACGCCCATGATGTGGAGATTCTCGCTGCCGGGAAGCACGGGGTAATCACTCCGGATCTTCGGAATCAGCTCGAACATCACGTAATCCCGGTATCTGCGCGTCCCGTCATACCAGTTCACCCAGAAACTCATGTCGCCGTTCGGTACGAGCATGATGAAGGGGGGAAGGAGACCTTTGGAGATCCAGAGATCCAGTATTTCCGATGCTTTGTGACGATCAAAGCAGAGTTCGTCGTCACCGCCGCCATGGAGGAAGACGACGAGTGGCAGCGGTGTTTTTCCATCCCAGCCAGGTGGAGTGTAAACACCGTAGTTCATGGTGTCGACGACCGATCGGCTGTAAGTTTCGTGATAACTCAGCCGCCGATGGATGCCGAAACATCCCGCCACCAGTATGACCAGAACCAAACACACGACAGCCCGCCCCGCAGATGGATGTGTCGAACGGCCTCTGTTCATGTCGATGCTCCTCCTCGATCGGGTTGAAACAGACACAGAATAACGGAAAATCGAGGACGAATCAAACCGGTGAGCGATCGTCGGATGATGGACTTCATTGCATTTGTTCTCAAAGTATGATGGGTTATGCGCGAATCGCTCGAAGGAGGTTATCATGGGATTTCATGTCGTCGATCACCCGCTCATCCGCCACAAGCTGAGTATTCTGAGAAGAATCGGTACGGAAACGAGTAAGTTCCGATCATTGACCCGCGAGATTACTTGTTTGCTGACATACGAGGCGACCCGGGATCTGCCGCTGGTTCCGGTCACGATTGATGGCTGGGCCGGACCGGTCGCCTGTGACAAACTGACCGGGAAAAAAGTCGTTGTCGTGCCGATTCTCCGTGCCGGTCTTGGAATGATGCAGGGCGTGCTCGACCTGATTCCATCCGCCCGTGTCAATGTAGTCGGCATGTATCGCAACGAAGAAACGCTTCAACCGGTCGAGTATTACAAGAAGTTCAATCCGGATATTTTAGAACGGACCGCCATCATCGTCGATCCCATGCTTGCAACCGGAAACTCACTCAGTGCCTGCTGCCGCATGTTGAAAACCGCGGGATGCACCACGATCAAGGTGATCTGTCTGGTCGCCGCTCCGGAAGGCCGCGATTGCATGGCTCGTGAGCACCCTGATGCAGATATCTTTACAGCAGCGCTCGATGAGCGTCTCAATGAACATGGATACATCCTTCCCGGACTTGGCGATGCCGGCGATCGCCTGTTCGGTACGCGCTGAATCGACGATTTCGGAGGTGTGAGATGGGCCTGTTCGACCTGTTCCGATCAAAAAAGCTGCCACCTGGCGATCCTGTCACGCAGAAGGCCGGTATGAGACTGATCAACAAAAACGCCGATCTCGATACTCGTTTCCACGCGGCACAGACTCTCGGGGAAATCGGCACTGAGGAGGCCATCTACTGCCTGCTTCAGCGGTTTACCGTCACAATTGGAGGCGGCATACCGGATGAAGATGAAAAGACATTCGCCTACGATCAGATTCTCAAATTCGGTCGTAAATCGATCCCTCCGATCGTTCGGTTTCTGAAGGACAAGGAGTTTGCAGCAAAACCCCTCCAATTGCTCGATTCACTGACGACTTCCGAGGAATACGTCGACATCCTCCTCGACGTCATCGCCACGTTCGATGTGTTCTATTCAAAGTTTCCGGACAAAAAAATCCAGGTCTTCAAGAAGATCGGCGAGTTTAATGATTCCAGGATTCTCGATACCATCACCCCTTTTTTAGAGGATGATGACGATGATGTGCGGATTGCCGTCGTCAATGCCATCGCGGCGCAGAATAATGAAGAAGCCACTCGGGAGCTGCTGCTCGAACTGATCATCCAGTCCGCCGAACGTCCGCGGGTCCGCCTGGCTGCCTGCGAAGCACTCGCCACAAAGGAATGGAAGGTCAAAGGTTTTCGAAAACGCATCGCGGATGCGTTGCCGGATCGCTTTTATCTGGATGCCAAAGGCCATATCCTGAGGCGATCGGGAACCGAAATCCTGCTCGACAATCCGTAGCGGTCATGTGCGGTCGATGCGCAGATTTTCTTCGATGTAGCGCTCGGTCCACTCCGCTCGTTTCACGGCCAACCCATCGAGGATTTCACGCAAAGCGCCATCACTGACCGTGATGTGTCGCGTCGGATGTATCGGCCAGAGTTTATGATAACCGGAGTTTTTCGGACTGGTTCCGGAATTTCTGAAAACACCCTCGCCCATCTTGACAGGGGGATGGTTGTCTTGCAGGAGATGGAATTCGAGTCGGATCACATCGATTCCAGCCCATTCCGCATGGGGCACTCTGAGATCCACCCGAAGACTCTCTTGAGGGGCTGTCCCCGGGAATTCGCACAAGGCCACCGTGAGAAACTCGATAGCGGGATCCAACCGGAAGGCCTTTTCGATCAATCCGTACCAAGATGTTGTCAATTCGATGGTGTGGGGTGCATTATCGAGGAAGGCGGCAGAGTAGGCGTCGGAGAACAGCGCGATATACTCGGGAATGAACTGGCGTGCATAATCGGAGATATGGCCGGGTTGACCGAAACTCCACATATCGAGAGCTCGTTTTTCTTCCAGTGAAATTCCCCGGGCGGTTCGGGCATCCGGCTTTCTCGCGCAATACACCTCAGGAACATCCCAGAAAAATCGGGCCAGGATCCAGTCGAGATCGAATCGTTCCTGTGCGGTTCGATCGATCAACCGGAGATATGTGATGAACGGATCATCGATGATCTGGAGATGTCCTTCTTTCGATTCGCCGAACATGATATGACCGGATGGTTCTCCTCCCAGGAAACGGCCGGATGGCGCCGAGGCCATGAAATCGATGATCGAACGATCTCCGACATTGACAATCCGACAGGTAAATGAATCTCGCTCAAGATCCGTCAATCGCTGGGCTGTCCTCGAGAGCGCGAATTCGACCGATACTCCACTCTCGACTGTAAAAATCACATCAGAAAACTCGCCGGGATCCATCGTTTCGGCGAAGAAACGGATCATGGCGTCGCCTGACAGGTAAGGGATTTCCGACTTTGAGACTTCCGGTGCCGTGATCAAAATTCGATCCGCATCACAGTCGACCATCAACCCGGGCAGGGGTTGCCGTTTCATGATCTCGGCTTCCACCTCGCTGGCAATATGGGAATCGATTCCGGGACCATCGAGGGTTACGGCGTAGGCGACCGCCTGATAGTCCGGGTAGTGAATGGGGATGGCACGGAACGAGGACGAGTCCGGGGTTGTGTTCAGACGATCCGCCAGGTTTTCGTTGTTTCCGGCGAATCCTTGCGGTAGAAACGCAATCCGGTGCGCCGGTGCTCCGTAGCCCGGAAGGCCTCGTGCGAACTTCGCCAGTTCACCCATGCGCGGCATCTCCGGCGTTTCCCCATACGCATACGCAGCGCCGATCCGCAGGTTTGTCCGGTCGGGATTTCGAACGCAACCATATCCGATGATCGGAATTCCGATACTGAGGAAGAGGGCGATCGCCGGACTGATTCTCTCAATCGAACCGGATTCGTTGACCGGGCAGGCTGCTGAGCCGAATGCGAGATCCAGCGGGAGGAATCGATTTTCCAGGCGACTTCCGCTCTCGATGCGCAATCTGCCGATGACCGACACATTCAGCAAATGATGGAAGTACCGGCGTTCGATTTCAATCGGAGCGACTGATACCGGATCGGCATCTGTTCCGGCCGGAGCGACGGCGACTGCGTATCCACGGGCTCCGGCCGATGAAAATGCGATCATGTTTGCTTCGATCTGCCGCTCGATCGAGGCCGGAACGGGGCGATTTTTAAAGAATACCTTGAATCCGTTGAATTGGGTCGGATTGTGCGATGCCGTGATGACGATGGTAGCCGTTGTACGGTTTAACGTGTAGATCGGTGTCGGCGCTACGCCAATGACGGTTGCCCGTCCGCCTTCATCGACAATGCCGCGAATGACGGCGAGCATCAGAGAAAGGCTCGAAGTGCGGACATCAGAGGCAACCCAGATCGGCAGTGTGCGATCATTGCCCAGAACGCGTGTGATCGCGCGAGCGAGGTAATATGCGAGGAGGGGTGAGATTCGATTGTTCCGGATGAATTCGTCGATCGCATCCGGGGGGTTTTGATCCTGATACACGCCCCTCACGCCGCTCGTACCGAACAGTCTTGGACGATGCCTGTCGTCCATTGCAGCGCGCAGAAACGTAGTGAATACATCGTCGGGGCAGCGTGACCAGGATTTAAGGAGTGTGTCGAGTGACTGGTCGACGGTGGACGCGGTGAAGACTGAATCCTGTGAAAATCCCAGGAGGTCGTTTTCCGCGAGCTTCTGAAGATCCATTATTGATCTCCTGGCGTGGACACAGCTTCGATAATGCCGATTGCACGGGCATGCATCTCGGCCTTGATTCTCTCGAGATCCTGATCGTCGGTATCGGGCGGAATCGGTTCCCACAGTTGAGCATAGAACTTGATTTTTGGTTCCGTTCCCGACGGTCGCGCGGTCACCCGATTCCGGCCGGACTCGTCGAAATGGAAGATCATGACATTTCCCGTGTGCTGATTGACGGTCCCATTCGTCCTACCGGTCGCCGGATCTTTGATCTCGTTGGTCTTGCGATCGATGACCCGAAACACCGAATGCCCCGCTATGTCGCAGGGCGGGGATTTCCTGAGCGATTCCATAAGATTCAGCATGATATCCAGACCGCTCTTGCCGGGGTAATACACCGATTTGGTGAACTCGTAGAAGCAACCGTACTTCCTATAGAGATCATTCAAGTGCGTGTACAGCGTCTTGCCTTGGGAATGCAGTTCACATGCAAGTTCTGCGAGATGCATGGCGGGAGGCGCGGAATCCTTGTCCCGCACGAATAAACCTCGATTGTACCCATGACTCTCTTCGGTCGCGAATACCAGATGCCTGTCCGGGGGGAGATGATCCGTAATCTCGGCGATGTATTTGAATCCGACCAGTAGATCTTTGATGAGATGTGCGTGATAGGTGGAGCAGATGGCATCGAGCAGTTCAGTGGTGACGATGGTTTTAATGACTGTCGCCCCGTCCGGCAGTTCACCTCGCTCGGAGAGCTTCCGGAGCACGTGTTCGAGCAGTAGAGCGCCGATCTGATTGCCGGTCAGGAACAACCAGCCCGAAGGATCTGCGAATATCGGGCAGGGGATCGTGGCTCCGAGTCGATCCGCATCGGGATCCGACGCCATGGCCACCTCCGCCCCCGTCACCGCGGCCAACTCCGTCACTCGCTCCATCGCCGCCGGTAATTCGGGATTCGGCAGGCGGTTCTTGACCGAACTGAAATCCGGATCCGGCTTCATCTGCTCCTGTACGGTCACCAGATCGAAGTTCAGAGAATTGAGCAGCTTCACGACGTTGGTCGTTCCGACTCCGTGAAGGGGCGAATAAGCGATGCGCGCGGATCGGTCATCGGAGAGTGCGAGCGATCGGAGATTCTGTTGATAGATCGCGTCGATCTCGTCACCGAGCCACCTGATGCGCCCTTCCTGAACGGCCACTTCAAAATCAGCCCTCCGGATCGCGTCGACCTTCAGCACCTTCTGGATGATGCCTTTATCATGTGGAGGGAGCACCTGTCCGCCGTCGGCCCACGAAACTTTGATACCGTTATCCTGAGGCGGGTTGTGACTGGCGGAGATCATGCAGCCGGCCTGGGCATTGAGATGGCGGATCGAAAAACTCAGTTGAGGTGTCGAGCGGGGTTCGCGATAGAGAAAAACGGGGATGCTGTTGGCCGCGAGTATGCGACTGACTTCAGTGGCGAATTCACGGGACATGTGCCGCGAATCAAACGACACGACGACACCGCGCGCGGGATCGCCGGTTTCATGAATGTAATCGGACAATCCCTGCGCGCTCTCTCCGATGGTCCTCAAGTTGATTCGGTTCGGCCCGACCCCCCGTGGTCCGCGCCGTCCGCCGGTTCCGAACTCGATGATTCGGTAAAACGAATCGTCCAACTCCTCCCATTGATCATTCCGGATCAGTGACTCGATTTCAGGCCAGTATTCGCTGAAATCCGGTCCGGTCAACCAGCGTGTGAGGTGGGTATGACTTTCCTTGCAGATTCGGTTGGATGCGAGTGCGCGATCGATCGCTTCAATCAACATGACATGACCTCCGGGAAGTGAATCGGCTTGATTAAAAAGTATAGCGTTTGAAATCGGACTTGCAAGGCGCGTTGTTGACAACGACGTACGCCGAGATGCCCGACGGAGCGATTTCTGCGACGAAGCTGCAGTGCGTCGCATACTCGCCTGCGCCTCCGTGCCGGCAGATGCTCAAGGCGCTTGGACCGTTCACATGGCTTCTGACGAGACGGAAGACGTCGTCGAGTTCGCTGTTCTTTCCATGGATCGACAGGTGGCCCATGGCGTCCGCATAGCGCATGGCTGAAGATGTATGCACTGAATTTTCCTCGGGTTGCGGGCGGAGGCGGTCGAGCAGGAGGAAAAAGTTGGTGCGGATCATATAGGGCATTTCGTTGCGATATTGAATACCCCAGCGATTCGGGGAATACTCCATTGCAATCGCTTCCCGACCGTCACCGACCAGAATGATGTCTCCGTTGCCTCCCACGTTTTTCTGCTGGTACAGATCCATGATCAGATGCATGGCTTCGGGAGCGGTCGCACATTCGCTCAACGCCTGTTCGTATGCGATGAGTGATTCATTGAGACTTGCGTAACGGCCGCCGACAAAGTTCGGCATGCAATTGCCATCAGCGCCGAGCACGACCAGTCCACGTTCGTTGACCCCGGCCCAGGATCCCTTGTCCGACAGGCTGCGACCGGACGGTAGTTTCAGATAGCGATGAAGCCGTCCCTGGACGATGGCCGGTTCGGCGAAGGTGAACGCGTCGGGTTGATCGAGATTCTTGAAATAGAAGCATTTTCCGTTGGATTCATTCCTGACCGCACCGATCGTACACATGGTATCCTCCTGAATTCGAGCGTTTGAAGCACTCAACACTCGCGTTGATGTGTGAAACTTTCACGTCTTGCACATGCCCCACTCATTTTATAAACTCCCGAGCGGAGTTCTTTAGATACTAAGAGAGGTTTCACTGTGGTTCAAGTTTTAGGCATCAACATGAGTCATTATTCGGCTGCCTGCCTCCTCCGCGACGGCCGCTTGATCGCTGCCATTCCGGAAGAACGCCTCAACCGGATCAAGTTCAGCGCTGCTTTTCCCGAACTCGCCATCCGTAAAGTGCTTGAAATCGGAGGAGTGAATCCTACCGAGATCGACCAGGTAGCCATCGGGACGCGATGTGAGATGTTCGACTCCACATTGGCGCAGAGGGGTGAGTATCGGAAAACGACCCGGATGGTATCGCTGTTGTCGCAGATCCTCCCGGTTCGTGTTGTGGAGAGCGATTGGCTGAAGCAGTTCTACATTCATACGCTGGGCGCGGTCCGACGCTACCAGTTCATGTCCCGTTATCTGGACTTCTTCACCTCCTTGGGCATTCCCCGCTCGAAACTCGTGTACTACGATCACCATACCTGTCACGCTGCCGCCGCGTATTACATGTCCCCCTGGCGCACCCGGACGCTCATCATGACTGCCGACGGGAATGGCGACGGCGACTGCGGGACGGTGTGGATCGGAGAGGGTGATTCGCTTCAGTGCAAACTTCGCATTCCCTCGATCCACTCGCTTGGCGGCCTCGTTTCGCGTACGACCAAATTCATGGGGATGGCACCCTGGCAGGATGAGTACAAGGTGATGGGCCTCGCGCCGTGGGGTGACAAGACAAAGGCCGAGCCCGTCGTGGAACGCTTCCGCAAAATGTGGGAGGTGGACGGCCTGGGATACCGGAATCGATGCGGCTATGCCGGTGATGCACTGGTCGATTACTTGCGGCGAACATTCAAAAACGTTCGCTTCGATTATCTTGCACATGGCATCCAGACGATTCTCGAGGAAATTCTCTCGGAATGGGTCTCACGCAATGCAACGCATTATCAGATCGGCCAGCTCGCAGCCTCGGGTGGGGTGTTCCTGAATGTAAAGGCCAACAAACGGATCATGGAGCTGGCTCAAATTGATACAGCATTCTGGTTTCCGGCGGCCGGAGATGACTCGATTACGATCGGTGCAGGGATTCTCGGAACTCTCGCGATCCAGAAAAAACAGAACCGCCCCGCGTCCATCACACCGATGACGGATACGTACTGGGCCGAAGACATCACTCCGCTCATCGAACCGTATCTCGACCGTGAGGATTTCACGGGTTTCCGCGTCATCCGGCCGGAAAACATCGATGATCTGACCGCGGAGATCCTGGCGGGAGGAGAGATCGTAGCGAGGTGCAGCGGCCGCATGGAATTCGGTCCGCGAGCGCTCGGAAATCGTTCGATTCTTGCCGACCCGTCGCGGTTGGATAACATCCACCGGCTGAATGCGATGATCAAATGCCGGGATTTCTGGATGCCGTTCGCCGGAACGGTTCTGGATACCGCCTCGGACCGCTATCTTCGCAATCCGAAACGATTTCCCTCCCCCTATATGATCCTGTCGTTTGATACGCTTCCGGAGACGCGCAGGAGCATCACGGCAGCGACGCATCAGGCGGATGGAACGATCAGGCCGCAGATATTAACCGAGAGTATGAATCCGGGGTATTACCGGGTGATCAGGCGATTTGAGGAATTGACGGGGATCGGAGCGGTGCTGAACACATCGCTGAATCTGCACGGGGACCCGGTGGTGAATCTTCCAGGCGAAGCCATGCATGTCATGCGAAAATCTGCACTCAACTTCCTTGCGCTCGGGCCATGCATGATCGCCAAGGACAATGAGGAAACGCGGGCGATTCTGAGCAAGTTGGCAGCGACTGCCTGATTCTTCCCGCCGCACCCATCCAACAAATTTTATACGAATTCTATTGCCAAGATGGCACCGGATTTGCTAATTACAATACTTAAGAATTACGGTTTGGCGACAGTAGTTCTTCCTCACCAATTATCGTCTCGCCTTTAAACTGTCCCACCTTACCGGGTGAGTGCCAAACTCTCATTTCGGTCATCCCACCCACAAACTCCCGCCTGACGAGAGCCGAAAGGTTCTCGGGGGCGGGCCCACCGTTTTGTACGCTCATTTTTCAGGGACGAACCACCAGATACGGCCATGATTTCGCCGGGTTTCCCAGCGCATCGATTCCATGGATCCGAGGTTGCAACACACCCTGCCCGGGTAAATTCCACGCCGATGTTTTCGAAAAGTAAACGATTCCGGAATTTTCTGCGACTCGGTCCAGCGATTGGCTCGCCCCCTCCTGAGGGATCACTTCAATGGTTTCGATAAAAGCCGGATCATATGGGTCGAAGACAAGTGCAGAAGCGGTGACGGGACCCGAACCGACGCGCGTCATTTCGAATCCGCCCAAGAGAATCACCGGAGCAGCGGGAAGGAGATACACCGTGTGTGGCGCGGTCTGAGTTGTCAGTCCGGCACGGTTGGTCGCCCTCGCCTGAATCGCCACTGGCCCTGCCATCTGCCCCGACAACAGATAACTCCAGGTTTCCTGACCACGCCCCGCCTCCCAACTCGCTCCCCCATCAAATGAAATCTCGATTCGATCGATTCCGGATTCCGGATCGGAGGCAACCCCCTGGATCAGAAGGTTCTTACCCGTGGCTGTCATCCCGGTAGTCGGTTGAACCATGTTGATTTGCGGGGCTGTCGGATCGGGCAGATCACCTTCATAGCTCAATACCGCGAGATCGAAATCATCCGCAACGAAGACCGTCAATCCTTGTGAGGCGATTCCGACGGCCGTTCCGGGAGTATCGATCCAACCTGTCACACGAGGTGATCCGATGTCCGTGATGTCCACCGCAAACACGCCGCCGCTCGATGCCGACGCAAAGAGGGTGGTGTTTGAGATATGAAAATCGGAGACCTGCGCATCTCCCAGATCGATGGCTCCGATTTCGGTGATCTGCACCGGATCCGTCACATCAAGGCAGTCGATACCGCGTCCGGAATTCAAGGCATACAGCCGGTTGCCGATCAACTCGATCGTCGAATAACTCCGGCTGTTGTCCCCGGGATAACTCGAAATGATCTCGGGGTCCGCCGGGTCTGTCACATCGATGATTTTCAGCCCGCCGTAGCCATGTGCCACGAAGGCTTTTCCATCACGTACGATCGTGCGATACGGCGTCCCGGAGCCCGACAGAATCACTGCCCCGAGCCTTCTGACCTGTCCGGGATCCGATACATCCAGCACATGGAAGGAGTACAGGTCACACATATACGCCCGGTCTCCGGCCGCCCAGATCCCCCATGGATTGCCGGAGGTCCGGAATGCTCCGAGAAATGTCGGGGAGGAAGGCGTCGTCATATCCAGAATCTGAAGTTCGGAGTAGCAGGACAGATACGCACGAGTACCATCGAAGAAAATCTCGTTGAGCAACCCCGGAGTCAAATACGAGGCGATCTCGACCGGCGAACCCGATGCAAGGTCGTACACAACCAATCCTCGGTTCCAATCGCACAGATACAGATTCGATCCGTGAACGACCACATCCTGACGACTGCCCCAGGTGCTCGGATCGATATGACGTCCCGGCACGGGTGATTCCGGATCGGTCAGATCCGTTACGTGAAAACCGCTGTCGTCCAGGATCGTATAGAGATGGTCTCCGACGACATGTAGTTTCCGGGGATGGCCGGGGACGTTGAAAAACGAGACCTGATAGGGATCCCGGGGATCGGTGACATCGTACACTTCGACATATCCCTGGTGCGCCACGATGGCATAGTGGTCGAGCAAGGCGACGGATTCTCCGGCTCCGGAGCCGGTCGTGCCGGGTTCGCAGACCACGGAAGGCGCGTAGCGGTTCGAAATGTCCAGGATGAGGAGGCCGTCGATGTAAGCGATGAATGCGAGATCATCACGGATCTGAATCCCGCCCGCGAACATCGCGCTGACACTGGTCCGATGCAGCGGAGCCTGGGGTCGTGTGATGTCGATGATCTCCATCGAGAAAAAATCCATCATGTAGGCGGTCGTGTCGATCAGTGCGAGATCCCAGGCGTATGCCGGGGTGTCCGCCGTGCTGAGGATGAACGGGTGGAAAGGATCCGAAACATCGATGATCTGCAATCCACTGCTGTACGCTGCGACATACACGTAACCATCCCGGTATGTCAGCCGCTCCTGATATCCTTCAGCGGAAACGCGTCGAAAACCGCTCAGATACATCGGTTCGGCGGGATCGGTTACATCCCAGATGCTGAAACCGTAAACATCTCCGACATACAGATACGGGAAGTTCAGCGCAACGCCATTGGCCAGGCCATCGGTCAGAAGCGACCCGAGAAACTCAGGATTATCGGGATCCTCGATCGAGTATATCTCGACGCCGCGTTTGCACGCGAGATACAGCCGATGGTCATAAGATGTCAGGTCGTAATATTGGCCGCGCCATCTCAGCACATCGTCCAGAGTAAAATTCCAGCCCGGTGAAGCCAGCGCTGACGCAGTCATCCACAGGCACATCGTCAATATAGGGAGTCTCAATGTCTTACTCATCTTTTTCCGCCTGTCCTTCCTGCGCCCTGGGATTCATCGGAATCGTTTCCACGTCGGGCGCAAAGGTGATCTCATCCGGCTGGTCCGAATCGCG
>CAYYMM010000032.1:0-36711 GCA_964472395.1 uncultured bacterium
TCTGAAAATTGTCGATCGCGCGCTGCGTTTGCGCACCCCAGAGTTTCCCCTCGGGGATCTTGACTGAACCCATCGAATCCCGCTCGACTCTGCCGCTCATCCTGTGCTCCTTTTCCGCCCATCCGATCCGATTCTGAACCCGTCACGCACACCATATCATGATTGCATGCCGCAGTGCGAAGGATCCCGGACATCGTGCCATGCCATTGATTCGACGATTTGATTCGTTTAGCATTCAATGGGGTTTATCCCGACACAGACCACCAGATCGGCCCTGATGAAAGACTCGAACGTGAAACGCGCAACCACTCTTCAGCTTATCCTGCTCGTCCTGGTGACCGCGAGCATCCGGTATGCTTTTGTCCACCATTACGGGATACCGGGAGCACGGGATGACGCGGCGATCTACTCGGTTTCCGCCGAACATATCGCGAGTTTCCTCAAAGGGAACACCCTGCATCAACCCGAGATTCTGGGAACCATTCTGCGGGATCGGGGCCCCGTCTATCCATGTATTCTGGCACTCGCCTATCTCGTTTCAGGCATCCGCCCCGACACCCCGATTCATCTGAACATTCTGTGCGAATGCCTGAGTGTCATCCTGGTGTTTCTGATCGGTAACCGCCTGGCCGGGAACATCGGCCTGATTGCGGCGTCGCTGTTCGCCATTTCCATTCCGAACATCGGAATGACCCGGTACATCATGACCGAATCACCGGTGACGTTGCTGGTGCTGCTGAGCATGTTTCTGCTGAATCGGAATCAGTTTTTCCTGAGCGGACTGGCTGGTGCACTGGCGTATTTTGCCAAACCATCACTCATGATCTGGCCGCTGATCCTTTTCGCCTCAGCGTTTCTCATGACGGAAAACCGCAAGCGATCCCGAGCGCTCCTGCAACTGGGCCTCGGCATCATGCTGGTCGTGCTGCCGGTCAAGTCCATTCTGGCCGTCCTGCCCATGTCCGATCGCTACTGGTCGTCCCGATCGGCCGCGGCGCTGTATCACGGGTACAATCAGCACACCGAGGCATGGGCGATCATCACCGGACCAGGTTCGAATGCGAAACCGACTCTCGAAGAAGGACTTCGGGTTCTTCGAGAATCCTTCCCTTTTGATACCCTGCGCATGGTTCTCACGAAGTTCGGCCGTCTCTGGAAAATCCCGTTTATCGGGCAGGACATGCCCTGGATGCCGGATCGCCCGAATGGATTCACGCCATGGTACTGGCTTCACGGGATCACTCTGTTCCTCGCGTGCTGGACGTTTCCTCGTTCGCTGTTCTCCCGGTCCCGTTTCCTCATCGCCGCCGGACTCGGCGGACTCACCATGCTGATCGTCGCGACCTATGCCATCCCGCGATATGCCGTCATCCTGCTCCCTATGGTCTATCTGTTGGCGGCCGATGCGGTGATCACTCAGCCGACGACCCGTCGCGATCTGCTGTCCGGAACCGGCGGAATCTGCATCTTTCTATGTCTGGCTGTTGCCCATCACATCATCGACGTCCGGGATGTCGAGTGGATCACTCTCGAGAAGGGGAAACCGATCGAGCAAAGCGTGGACATTCCGGCGGACCGCACGGGAGAGAGTGCCCGGATCTGGCTGGATCTCCGCTTGCTGCAGGCCGGGCAGGCGGCTCTGATCGTGCGCACCGGCGATTCCATCCTGGGCCGGATCGATGTTCAAGCCGCAAATCCATGGGAATCACCCCTATGGAAAACGATCGATTGGAATGCTCCGGCAGGGAGAACGACCCTTGCGATCGAGCTGATCGACGGTTCGGCACCGATTGCACTATCGAGAGGCGATATGCGTCATCTGCCCGGTGAGTTAAGATCCTATGGCCGCTGGTCCGTGCTGGGAGACGAGCGGATACGGCGCCGAACGAATCTGTCCCGAGGCGACAGGCCGGGGATTCTGGTCGAGATGCCCGCTGGCAGCGGTATCTTTCTTCCGTAGCGACTCCGAAAGACCGGCAGAAACACGACCGCCGACCCGGGGAACCGGATCGGCGATCAGGAAAAGTTCTCAGAAACAGGATCAGGCGTTGCCGGCTGCATCCGCCATGTCGCGCAGCCGCGCCAGCCGGCTGTCGCGATCGCGCACGAATCGTTCGATGCCCTTGAGCAGCCAATCCGGGCTGAGATGCGCTTCTTCGATAACTTCATCCAGCGTTCCGCCCGTGCGCCACCGGTTGTCCCAGTCGCTCGTCATGGCATATTCCTCGGCGAGCGGATTGAAGAACCAATCCGACCCGACACGGCGGCAGCGATTGGAAATGATCGTACTGTCGAATTTATCGGCCTTCGTGATGATGCTGTCGCGGTAACTCTGCGGCTGCCATCTGAACAGATCGGGGCTGATCGCCGCGACGATCTTGACGTTGAGTTTGTTCCGTTCGAGTTCCGGGAAGAGACGGATGACGTTGTCCGTCGTTGCGGTTCCCTGAACGAAGATGCAGCCTTTTTTCGGCTGATCGGTCCGGTAATCGCGCAGGATGTAAGCGCCTTTGGCCGCTTCGAAATGGGAGGGGATCCCGAGTGTAGCCCGGTCGGGAATGGTGACCGGGGGCCGCGTCAGATGCAGCGCGATGATGGGAGCGGGGCAGGCGAGTCCTGCTGCCAGAACGACGGGAACTTCATTGTATTCCCAGGGATGCAGATCGACGATATGACCTTCCGGGAAGAGTTGTGTCACGCCCGGAGCGAAAATACCGAAGTGGGTCCGGCTGTCATCGGCGGTTTCCGGACCCGAATGGCCGGCGACCCAGAGCACTTTACCGACTTTGATGTCGGAATCCTGCGCAAGCTGGCTGAACAGCCGCATCAGGCCGTATTTCAGATACACGAACGAACCATACGTGCTGCACGCCGTCATGAACCCATTCCATTCGTCGAAGGGTTTGGGTGAGAAATTGACGGCGGCTGCGCCGCATGAGATACCCGCGTTGGCGAACTCGGTGATTTCCTGCGGGAGCATGACGCCATCGAGATTCGTGAAGCGGTTGAAGACACCCCAGCCCTTTTCACCTTCAAAATCGTGCGCAAATCCCGCGATATTGGTCGATTCCGCCAGATCGGCACTTGAAATCAGGAACAACGGGCGGCCATACTTCTTCTTTGCCCATGTGTTGACAAAGGCTCCCCATTTGCCCAACCCGGCACGGTTCGGCTGCTTGTCACCCGGTTTGGCCCACAGCGCGGCCGGATAGGATCGGAAATCCGTCAATTCGGGATCTTTATAGGGGTTTTTCGAGAGGTCGAGTTTGAGGCTGGGGATCGTTTCGGGAACGGAATCACCCAACTCGACAAGGTGATTGGCGAGATACTCGAGGCATTCCGCGTCGTTCCGGATGACATCGAGTGCCACGTTGATGTTGGCGGAATACTGGCGCAGCATTTCCTTGTTATCACCTGCCGGCGCGCCGTAACTGTCCCAGGTGACACCGTATTTATCCGAAAAATCCTTGCGGCACTGCCAGAACAGATCACAGTTCGTCTTATGCGGAGCACCGTGCGATTTGTTGTCATACTTGTAATAGCCGCGACCCTTTTTGGTCTTGCTCCAGGCCACGGAAGGCACGCCTTCCTTGTTTTCGCCGTGAGCGGCTTCCAGGACTGCGAGCGCGACTTCTTCCCATTTCTCACCGTTCAAGGCACCGAATGCCCGCCAGCCGTAGCTCTTGAACCAGATTTCCGGTGTGCCGTATACGACGGTGTCAATGGGCTGATCGTCGATGCCGTAGTTGTTCCAGTCAACGAGATACACCAGGTTGGACAGTCCGAGTCCCCAAGCGGAGTTCTTTGTTTCATGGGATGCGCCGGCCGTGAGACCGCCTTCGCCTTCCAGAGCGAACACTTTGACATCGCCTGCTCCGGCACGTTTCAATGCAAGTGCTTCACCGGCGGCAAACGGAGAGCCATGGCCGGACGGTCCCGTATTGGCCTTGAAGAACAGGGTTTTACCCGCCATCTCGGCATGCCCCGGAAGTCCGCCACGATGCCGGAACACCAGCAGGTCTTCCCACATCACCATTCGGTTGTCGGGAATGAAGTATTTTTTATCGCCAGTTGCCTTGTAACGGGTGCGGAGGGCATCGTTGAGGGTGCATAGGGTTGCATAGACGAGGGGCGCCGTGTGACCCGCAATCAGGACAAACCGGTCGCCGAAAGTCTTGTCCGGTCGCCGGATGTCCCAGCGCATCGCACCGGACAGGAGCGTGGCCACCATGGCATGCACCTTGGAACGCGAGCCGCCCGGATGGCCGCTCTGCCGATAATTCAGCATCAAATCGATCAACTGGTCGATGACATCCTTGACCTTCTCCCAGTGTTTGAAATTCTTTGCTGATTCCTGCATCAGAAGGTTAACCTTCGAATTCGATCCTGTCGTCATGCAACAACTCCCTTCCAGTCGTTAGGGTCCAAGATATCGTTCAGCGGGATGAACGAGAAGTTAGCAAGGATTGGAGGTTTCGAACCTCTAGGCGTCCATGATTATTTCACAAGCGATTAAAGAGGTCAACCCGGCCGGGATGACCTCGGATATCAGCAACATACCGTGCCGGATCCGCCGCATGAATCCCGATCCATGTGTTCGAGCCAGTCCTGCGGCACGAGACACATGAATCGCATGACGCCTGTGCCGGTGTTGACGAATTGGTGTTTCTCGTTACGTTCCACGAGAATCGCCGTTCCCGGAACCAATGGCGTCTCACTTTTTTCTAGCTTCAACACGGCGGTTCCCTCGAGAATATAGACTTCATGCTCCCACCAATGCTGGTGAAACGGCGTCGCTCTGCCGGGCTGCACCTCGAAGATGCGCATGTTGAAAACCGGCGCGCCTTCGGCCGGACCGATCACGACCCGCATCGTGACACCTTCGAGCATCGGCTCGGGATGAACATCTGAATAATGCTGCACTTTCGCCACGGCTCACCTCCAGATTTTGAGCGGTTGATCCTGCATCACCCGCCTACTATCTGTATCATCTGGAAAAAATCACTTGAAGTAAACCCAATTCCGGTCTAATCATATTGGTGTTACCCGAAATCGATCGGGCAAAGGAGGAGACGATGGACAATCAATTCTGCTATGGACCGACATTTTCAGAAATGCTGCATCCCGAAACCATCCGCCCCGACATCCGTCAGAAAGCGCTCCGGATGCGCACGGAAGATCCTCTCGATCCGATCAACCTGTTCAACATCACGTGGCGCGATCCCGACGGTCGGATATATGCCGAGGTACTGCCGACGGAATTGACGGGTGTCGAGACCCCGATCGTTGTTTTGTACGCAAAGGATTTCCCGACCGGGAGTCACAAGGTCGGCGCAACCTACTCGATCCTGGTTGAAAAACAGCTCACCGGCGAAGTCAACCCTTACACCCATACTCTCGTTTGGCCGTCCACCGGGAATTACGGCATCGGCGGAGCATGGGTCGGGTGCCGGATGAAATTCGATTGTGTCGTGATCCTGCCGGAAGAAATGAGCCAGGAGCGGTTTGACATTGTCACCCGTTACGGCGCTCGATTGATCAAAACGCCGGGGTGTGAATCGAACGTCAAGGAAATCTTCGACAAGACAAAGGAACTCAAGCAGAGCGATCCGGATCGTGTCCGGATTCTGAATCAGTTCAGTGAATTCGGCAACTATCGGTTCCATTATCATGTCACGGGCAACGCCGCGGCAGAACTCGCAGCAGAACTCCACAAACAGGGTATCGGCAGCGGACACGTCTCGGCATTCGTTTCGTCCATGGGCTCCTCCGGGACGATCGGAGCCGGTGACCGCCTCAAACAGATCTGGCCCGATCACAAAATCATCGGCCTCGAACCGATCCAATGCCCGACTTTGTTCTCGAATGGCTACGGCGGACACAACATCCAGGGCATCGGCGACAAGCATGTCACGTGGATTCACAATGTCATGAACATGGACATGATGGCCTGCATCGATGACCGGGAGTGCGAAGAGGGGCTGCAGTTGTTGACCGAGGAAGCCGGGTGGAAAACGTTGATCCAGCGGTACGGCATTCCGGAAGAAAAAGTCATGAAACTCTCGAAGATCTTCGGCCTGTCCGGCATCTGCAACGTGCTCGGCGCCATCAAAACCGCCCGATACTATGAAATGGGCCGCGGGGATCTGATCGTCACGGTCTGTACCGATGCGATCGACCGATATCACACCGAGATGGCCAAACTGACCCGCCGCGACGGCGTGATGGATGAAGCCAAAGCCTACATGCGGGCGGAAGCCGTGTTCCGCAGGCAGAAAACCGATTACATGCAGGAAGGTTCATATGCCGTCCGGAAACAATGGCATCACCTGAAATACTACACCTGGGTGGAACAGCAGGGAAAAACCGTCCAGGAACTGAACGAGACCAAACATCAGGATTTCTGGATGAAGGAGGCTGAAAAAACGCTGGAAGTCGATCGAGCCCTCAGAGCCGCTCGCGGTTTCTGATCACCCGATCCGCCGGGTTACTCGCCCCACCAGAACTTGCCGAATTTGCGCGGACCGACACTTTCCAGGTTTTTCAGCTTGATCGACACGCCGAACTGCAGTTCATTCGAGTCGATATACGGGTTGTTCGGGATGCCGAACCCTTCGCGTGTTTTCGAGTAATAGGTGTGGAGTGTGGCTGACCAGCATTGCGATGTATAGGTCAGATCCAGATTGAAGTACGGGAAGTACTCCAACTGGAAATCATACTTGACCCAGGACGCGAAGCTCCAGCGTTCATTGAGGATCAGGCCGCCTTCCAGCGCCAGTGAGTGGAAATCGAACGCCGGATTCATGAAATTCTTGCTGTAATCCCATCGGACACCGAATTTCCAGTCTTTTGCCCGTGTGTGTCCATACAGATAGCTGTTGGAAAAATCATGATAGAACGGATCGAATTCGGTGCGCGCGGAGAAGTAGATCGACTCGAAGGGATTGACCGTGGCGTCGAGTTTGATGTTGCCGAGCGGATATCGCGTGCGATCGTCCTCACCCTCTTTGAGTTCCGGACGACGATCCCAGGAGCGCGCTTTCAGGAAATCGTAACTCTGGGACAGCGTCACAATGAAAAACTCACGCGATTCCCCAGGCGGCGTGGCCGTCTCGGCGGTTTTCCCATCCGTGTTTTCCCCGGTTTCAGTCGGGGATGAATCCGAGGTTTTTTCTTCGGCTTTCGTATCGGTATCGGTCTCCGGCACGGCGCCGGGTCCCGCCGTCGCATCCTCTTCCGTGTCTTTGTCCTTCTTGGATTTCAGTTTCGCCAGGAATCGGTTCGTGAGCGAGACGGTCACGACTTCACCGGGTTCGATGTAGTCCGCCGAATCGAAATACACGATATCGTCCTGAATCACCTCCGGCGTCACCTTGTAATCGATTCTGGGTTCAATGAGATGCTTGATTTTAGAGACCTTGTTCCCGTCGATCGAAAAGATCCTGGAGAGCTTCGGGCCCATCCATTCCGCACCGTACCCATACATTTCGCGCCTGAGCCACTCACCGGAACTGAACACTCCCTGGCCGACGGAATCCTCAGACGGAGGAAACGCGGTGGGACGCGTCAGCCATGTCCCGTCGGGAAACCGAGGGTCGATCGTTTTCCGGGTATTCCAGACGGTTTCGCGCCAACTGGCGAACGGTTTAAGCGTAAACCATGGAACTTCCTTGATGTCCAGCCAGACCTCGGAATACATCCCGCCGCGCAGCGCATCCGCATCGAACAGTTTGTTGTAGGTCGTCGAACCCGACAGATCGGTTTCAGTCCAGGTCAGGCGGCCCTTTTTCGAGATGTCTTCGCCCTTAAGATTCAGCGATCCCTTGAGCATGCCGAAGATCGTCTGGTATCCGGTGTCATACTCGAGGCGGGGGATATGCTCGAGCCGTTCTTCTTGCGCAAGATCGAAATCTTTCTGGTAATCCGCATCGAGCACCAGGCGAGAGAGATTCCAGTATTTAGAAAGTGAAACGCGGCTTTCCGAGTAGCGATCCGACTGCTGTTCGACTTCATGACCATAATCCCGGTCGAAGTAGCGGTCGCTCCGATAATTGACATCTGCCGTCGCACGGATATCCAGGGGCAGGATGTAGGATTGCTCGTAATCGAGATTCCAGAATTCCTTGGGGTTTCGATCGGAATACGGAGATTCGTCTTCCTTCATGTGTTCAGCGCGCAGAATCCCCTTTGAGTATTGATCAAACGCATTGCGATACTCGAGTTCCTCACCCAAACCGACCTTTGTATAGACGGTGCCTCCGAGGGTCACATCCATCCAATCGTTCATCGCCCAGAAAAATGCCTCGGATACAATCAACCCGCGATTGGTATTGAACGACACTTCCGGTATGAGAAGGCCCGTGGCGCGATCCGACTTGGTGGGATAGAACCAGTAAGGCAGATAGAACAGAGGCATTTTGCTGACCCAGAATGACGACCGATTCATATGTGCATAGTTTTCGATGCGGATTAGAGAATAGCGTGTTTTGATGCGCCAATCGGGAGATTCCCCGGAGCAGGCCGTGACGAACCCGTTCTGAAGAATGTACTGACCATCCGACGTATGCTCATAATCACTCAACTTGATCAGCCGGTCGCCTTCCATGAAGATCGATGGCTCGACGGCCGCCCTGACGTTCGTGATCCACCCCTCTCCCGTTTCATAATTGTACTGGGCTTCGTCACCGGTCATCAGATCCTTCCCGAACCGGATTTCGACATTACCCCGCGCCAGAATATCGCCCGTCCACTGTTCAATCCTGACTTCTTCGGCTGATATCTTGAAATCATCCTTCCAGATGCTGACATTGCCCGAAAGGATGAACAGACGGTCCTTTTCAATGATCTCCTGCCGGTCGGCCTGGAAAAAGATCGGCGTCTTCTGCGTCATCAGGGACTGATACTTCTGACGCTTCTGCTGCATCGCCTGTTTCATCAGATCCTGATCGGACACTTCCTTGAAGCGGTCCTCCTTGAACTGGTCGAACAGGGATCCGGAATCGGTTGGGGATTGGATAAGACTTTGAGCGAGGGATCCGAGAGTTCCGAGCAGGAGCCCGGTGATCAGCAGCAGTACCCGGAAGAACATCCGGTCACGAACCTTCCCGCCGGTCACCCCGGATCCGGGCAATATCCGCGAACATAGAAATGAGAAGGTTCAGAGTTGGTCTGAGTTCTTTGCGGTGAACGACACAATCCACCAGGCCGTGTTCCTGGCAGAATCCCGCGCGCTGAAATCCCTTGGGCAGTTCACCGCCGATCGTCTGAGCGATGACACGGGGACCGGCGAAGCCGATCAGGGCGTCCTGTTCGGCAATGATGATATCCCCAAGTGATGCGAAACTGGCCATGACGCCTGCCGTCGAGGGATCGGACAGGATCGAAATGAATGGAACCCCCTCCTCGCGCAACCGGCCGCAGGCGTAGGAGGTTTTGACGAGCTGCATCAGCGAATACATGCCTTCCTGCATCCGGGCACCGCCGCTGCACGCGAGCGTGAGGAACGGGATGCGTTCTCTCAGGGCTCGTTCAGCTCCGCGCGTGATCTTTTCGCCAACCACCGCCCCCATGCTTCCGCCCATGAAGTAGAAATCCAACGCCGAAATGACTGCGGGATTTCCGCCGATCCGTATACAAGCATTGACACAAGCATCGTCCATGTTGGTCTTTTTACGATATTCGATCAGCCGATCGGAATAGTTCTTGGAATCGACGAATTCGAGCGGATTTCCCGCAAGCAGCGGTGCATCCACCTCGTGATATTGCCCGTCATCCGATATTATGCTGATCCACGTTTTGGCGGGCATTCGGTGATGATAGTCGCAGGACGGACACACCCAGAGATTGTCACTGAGTTCCTGGCGGGAGAAAGTCCCTTTGCAGCCGGAACACTCGATCGCGTTACCCGAAGTCTCACTCATGGCAATCCTCTCTTCGCGACACCGCGGACTGACCATATCCGATCACCCCCGAATTGTCACGATCAAAAATGGTATTCCTGGTCCGGTTGCATCAGTTCGATTCGGCATTCCGGGATGCGCGCGAGTTCTTCCTCGATTTCAGTCATGTACTGCGGTTTCATGTGGAAAATCAGGATACGCGCGGATCGATACCGGCCATTTCCGAGTTCATTTCTGAGCATGTCCGCTGTCAGATGCCCTGTTGCGCGAGCGAAATCGCCGAGCCGGTTGGGGAAGGAACACTCGACCAAGATCGCGACAGGATCGATGCCCGGATGTATCCCGAGATATCGGTCGACTCCACTCCAGAATTCCGGACAGGGACCGATGTCGCCCGTGTAGACCAGACAAGATCGCTCATTCCGGACGATGTATCCGCACGAGTTCGCTGTATGGCAGGTTGCGATCGGCGTGATAAACAGGGATTCGCCGAACGGGATTTCCACATCGAGTGCGACGTGCTGCAGCATCACGATTGGATTCTCACGGGTCGGCAATGCCGTGAAATCCGGCCAGATCACATCGTTGATCAGATGGGTGTGGAGATTCTCGAGAACCGGTTCGGTACCCATGATAATGACCGGGAATTCAGTTCGTGAATAGACCGCATCCAGGAAAAACGGGATCCCGATCAGATGATCCACGTGGGAATGTGTCAGGGCGATGATGCGGATGTTCTGTTGTGCTTCGACCGTGAGGGCAGACCCGATCGTTCCGGCATCCAGCAGATACCGATCCTCGATCAGGAACGCAGGAAGCCGCCCTTTCAGATCACCGCCGAAACATCCCAGAACAGTAAGTTTCATTGGTTACTTCACGTGTTTGAGAATAAACTCCCGGATGGACGGTTTGGGATGCGCGCCGACCAGCATGTCGATCTTCCGGCCGTCCTGGAACAGGATCATCGACGGAATGCCGGAAACCTGGTATTTGGCTGCCAGAGCGTTGTGGTCGTCGACATTGAGTTTCATGATGCGGGCTTTTCCCGCGAGTTCCACGGCGAGTTCATCGAGGATCGGGCCGACCAACCGGCAAGGACCGCACCAGGGCGCCCAGAAATCCACCAGAATCAATCCTTTACCGGATTCGACCTCCGATTTGAACTGCTCTTCATTCAACTGCAAGACGTTTCCAGACATGATGTTTTCCTCCAACCATTGCCTTTGAACTCAACCTTAAATCATCACCCGATGTCCTGTCAATCCCGGCTCGCCTCGAGGATTTTGAGATGAACCCCTTTTTATGAAGTGGTGTTCTTCCAGTCCCGGGGCAGTCTGCTGGATTCGAAACTGCAATTACATCGACCAAATTTAACGGCGGTTGCCGGAGGAGGCAATACCACCAAACATCACAACCTCCATTCCCAACATCGATGCTGAATCAGCTATGACTCTATCAGCCGTGGCAATCCTTTCCATGTCGTGACTCAGGCAAACAGCCAGATGAAGGACATCCAGCGTTCTCAATGAGATATCAGGAAGCATGGCTGTTACATTAGTTGCCGTGTGGAAAACATCCTCAGATACTGCTAGCTGAATGAGATGTTTTCGCTGGATATCATCATTGAAAGTCGCCCAGATTCGCATCTCCATTTCCGGATTGAAATCCCGGTTTTTCCTGCGACGAGTCAACAGAGATCGCATTTCCACTGATGTAAGAAAACTGATTGCTACAGGACCATGATCTCGCAGAAAAGCTTCAACTTTTTCAGAATCTCTTTCATTTATATACCATTTTGCCAGAGCGCTCGTATCGAAGTATATCTGATCCATCATCGGTCATCCCGGTCATCTCGAATCAAACAGGCACTTTCTATTTCCATCGCATCCATGCTTTCACGTAAATTCTTATGTGAGGGCATGGTTCTGATCTTTTTCAATGTGGATACTTTTGCAATGGGCTTTCCCCGCTTGGTAATCTTGACTTCACCCTCTATTTCCAGAAGGCTGTCGAGCTTTCCGATTAACTGGCGAGCTTCTCGAACGGATATCTCTTTCAATCCACTTTCCTTTCAATGTGACACTGTGCCACTTAAGATTAAATTGTAGCACAATAAGGAGTGGCCATCAACCTCAATTTTCTTGAGCGTATTGGTTCGTCATCTGTCCTCTGCTTCCATTTTTGATTGACCGATGGAATCGGTCTGGATGTCCAGACCGAGTATAACCTGCATTGCAGTAACAAACAGGTAGAACCCCTGAGTTCAGAAGTTCTGCCTGTCGTCGTATTCTGCTCCGGCCAGGATGAGTTTGGAACCATTTCAGAATCGCTCGTGGAGGAACTTCTTAAGTTGCAGGCGGAATGGTGCCGATAGTGACTTCTGCGGAGTGCCAATGGCACCGATATCGAACTATATAACTTGACCGATATAAATGACTCCGTTAAATTATTGAAGTAATCATTCTTGTGGGGAAAGGAGCCTGTATGTCCCAGTTGAAATTGCGGTTTTTTCTGTTCGGATTTCTACTTGTCTTTTTCTTTGCCAGCCCTGATGGCCTTGCTGAGATCCGCCATGTTCCGTCAGATTACCCAACAATCCAATCGGCCGTGAACGCATGCGCGAACGGAGATACAGTTTTGATTGCCGATGGCATTTTTACAGGACCGGGCAACAGAGGAATTGTGTTCAATACGCTTCACACTCTTACGATACAATCGGAAAATGGACCCGATGCCTGCATCATCGATTGCCAGCAACTGGATCGCGCCTTCCTGGTTGGTGGTTATCTCAGAAATTTTAGTCTCAGTGGGTTGACAATTCAAAACGGCATCTCAACAGGAAATGGTCATGGCGGCGCTATGCAACTAGAAGCGGTAACGATAGATATGCTCGACTGCAATCTCATCAACTGCGCGTGCAGCAAAAACGGTGGCGCTGTATATGCCTTGAATTCTACGTTGCGGATAGCTCGCTGCAACTTTTCAAACAATCAAGCTCCATCGACGACCGTGAATGTCGGTGTGGGTGGAGCTATTTACGCGCTTCAATCAAGGATCAGCTTTACCGACAGCCGGTTCACCGGCAATAACGCATTGCGAAGCGGGGGAGCAATCTGCATAATGCGCGCCTTGCCTCAAAGCATCATCACTCGTTGCATTTTCGAATCCAACGGGAACTTAGACGCACATGGTGGCGGGATCTACATCCAAGAATGCACGGATGGATTTACTATCTCGAATTGCGCTTTCTCAGGAAATTCTGGTGACCTAGGAGGTGCGATTGTGTGTGGAGCTTCAAATGCACGTATCGAAAGCTGCACGATCCTATCGAATCTATATTCATCGACAGGCGGCGGTTTATACGCCTGGGCAACTCCGAAACCGGAAATTCTAAATTGCATTTTCTATAACAACGGATCGGAAATCGCGACCGACTCAGGAACTCTGCAAGTGACCTATTCGGATGTCGCAGGTGCATCACCTTATCCCGGCGCAGGAAACATCAACCAAGATCCAAGGATAGGAAACGGTCCGCTGGGTGATTATTATCTGAATCAAACCTTGTCTCCCTGTATAAATGCCGGCAGCACCCAATCATCTGAGATCTGCTATGAATCATTCCTGGGATTGACGTGTCAGAGCGCTTTGACGACGAGCGCGACGGGAATTTATGATTCAGGCGTGGTTGATATGGGATGTCATTTCATCTCCGATCTGTCGACTCCTACTCCTACACCGACCCTTCCGCCCACGCCCACGATGTGTTCCGGATCAATGCATGAGATGACAATCATCGAGGAGCATTTCGAGACCTGGCCACCCGCCGGATGGAGCATCATCAATAATGGTGGCGATTGTGTGTGGCAATCAACCGCCACGACAGACCGGTTGAATTATGCGACGTTCAGCGGCGAGGCTGCTGTCGCAGACAGCGACTGGTGCGGAGTCATGTCATCGATGAATACCGAACTCATGACACCTCTCTTGAATCTGTCCGCCTATTCCCAAGCCAGCCTCGATTTCGTCATTGCCTACCAGTCCGCAGGTTACGATGCATTCGAAATCAGAGTCTCAACGAATGGCGGGACAAGCTGGAATGACGAAGTGCTGTTGTGGGAGGATACAACGCATCAAGGTTATGGTCCCGGCCAGGCGGTCAGGGTGAATCTGACGCCCTTCATCTCCGCACAGACCAAAGTCCGTTTCAGTTATCGTGCGCCGGATGTTGCCTATTGGGCGATCATCGATGATATTTTCGTGAAAGTGTGCGTACCCAATACAACTCCAAGCTCCACTCCCACCTTTACTCCGACATATCCACCGACTCCGACTCCTCCACCGCCGCCGACGAATACACCTACTCCAACCACCATTCCAGGCAGCCCGACGAACACACAGCTACCCGCTTCACCGACAGCGGAACCGACCGCTGGCTGCTCTCTGCTGGGATGTGTCATCAATATGCCTTCGAACGATTTCGGTTCGGGTGATGAGTGCTATTGCAATGTGACTGCCTGCAATACCGACAGTTATACCTATACCGATATCCCGGTCTTCGTTGTTCTGGATGTTGCAGGATCCTATTTCTTCGCTCCGGATTATTCCGAATTCGATTTTTACACGATGACCCTGCCACCCGGCGAAACCGTGATCCCCGTTCTTCCGTCGTTCGAATGGCCTTCGGGAGTTGGCGCATTCTCCGGTGTCAACTGGTATGCCGCCATGACCAATCCCGATATCACAGCATTGCATGGGGAACTGGACATCTTCACTTTCGGATGGCACTGATTTTCCGGTTTAAACGTTCACTGTCTGCTCACACTCCACACCTACATCAGCTGCGCTTTCAAGCCTTCTCGATACCGATTCCGGATCACGTGAAACACGGAATCATACCTGTGATGTTTGAAGTCCGGCAGACTCCAATCGTAATGATGAAACTCACCCTTCAGAAAATACAGAGTCGGGTCGGCATAGATACCCTGCGATAAGTAGATTTTCTGCGCTCTTTCCTTGACGGACGCCAGGACGAGTTTATGGAAGTCGAGATATCCCGGATCGAGATTGACCGGCCGTTTGCCATCCACCGCCAACCGCTTCTCGATCGAATTACACTCCAGTTTGATTGCAGCGATCCGACCCGGATCAATCAGACTCTCGAAACTCCAGAACCACCGTCCGAGATTCTCTCCCATTTCAGGTTCATAATAATCCGTCAGATCAAACACATACCGTTCACTTTCGTAATCGATCGCTCCATACACCTCCTCAACCATTCGCCGCGCCTGTCCCAACAATTCCACGGAAGACGTCAATACCCCCATGATCAGCTTGACCGGAACCGGCGCCTGGGGCTCCCCCATCACGCATCCTCCTTCTCTCGCAACTCCCTCTTGCTCTCACTCAGAATTCCCCTCGCCCTGCGAATCAGGGAGACCGAAATGCCGGTCTGCTCGGCCAGCACCCGATCGAACTGCTCCCGTATCTTGAATTGCTCCCGACCGTCCCGCCTGACAATCCGGACAAATCGATCGTGGGCATAGATCCTTCCGCTGTCAGTCGCTCGCGTGACCAGCATCGAGTGCATCATGGGCCACGAGAACGAATCGGCCCATACCCGTCGAAACTCGTCCTCCCCACACACCTCACCATGCAACCGATACCGTGGTTTCTCTCCGTCCGGCTCGATCGTCGACAAGTAATAACTGTTCTCCGTCGGATCGCGCTCGAGTCGCACCGGATTCAAACGCGTCTCATGCAGCACATCCCCGCTCTCGGGCAAAGGCAGCGGCCGCGTGATCAGATAACCCGGATCGATGAGATAGCGCGTATCGCCGAGAGGAACCACGAGCGCGCAATGGTTGTTCGTCCCTCGCGCCAGATCAGCCAGATGCACCTCCGGTCGATATCCGTAAGCACGCGCAACGGCCCTGAGGCAATGTGTCAGAGAGAAGCAGGTCCCGCCTGCTCCCCATAAGCGATAGTTTTCGAGCAACCCCTCCGCCGTTTCGACCGCCACACCCGTCGGACTCTCGGAGGCGCGCACAATCTTCGATAAGTTTTCATAGGGGATCAGTGCAAACCGATCGGCGATCTGTTCGAGATGCCCGACAGTGGGCAACCCGACACCCACACCAAAAATCGTCTCGAATATCTGCCGTATCGATCCGCTCATCCCGCTCGTCCCATGATGGATCCGAATGCTCTCTTCAGCCGCCTGAGCCATGCCCTGAGTCCGTTGTGCCAGGCGCGGTCATACAGGGTAAACACGATCGGCCCATACCACGTCTTGCGAATAGACAGGAAGAAGCGGATCCGGCTCGGCGAGATCAGATGGGTCAGCCAGGTGAGTCGATTGAGATACGTGGGACGATACCCGAGCGTATCCCTGTCCTCGGCGCGCATCGACGATTCCGGATAGCCCTCCCTGAGCCGCCGGTCATGAAGCCCGGTTCCGGGAAAGAACGTGAGGCTGAAGATATCGAGATTGAAGGGTTTGTTGAGCGACGCCAGCACTCGGATCGTGTCCTCCTGTTCGCTGTCCGTTTCGTACGGATTGTCGACGATCACATCGTAAGTCCGCGCCTGCAGCCGATCCATGTAATGATCCAGAACTCCCGCCGCCCGCACGAACTCCTCCACCGTGCCATGCCGGAGAAACACCTCACGCGTCACCCGCTGCGATCCGCTTTGAAGCCCCATCTGCACGCCGATCAGTCCGGCCCGAACCAGTTTATCCATCCGCTCCACAGTGACACTCGACGGATGAATGAGGCACCCGAACGAGCAACCGGTCCGCGCAAAAGCCTCACAGAACTCGTCAATCCAGTGCCCCGGTTTGAAAAAAAACGAGTCATCCATGATCGCGAAGGTGTTCACAAACGGATAACGGTTGCGAATGGCATCGATTTCTCCCATGAAATTGCCGACGGACCGCGTCCTGAGCGCATGGGACTGCCCGAACAGCTTCCGCAGAGCGCTGTTGCAGCAATAGGCGCATTCGTGCGGACATCCGCGTGAGGAGATCACGAAATGCCGGCCGAGATTCCAGGGAAAACGGGAGCGCATATCCTGAAGCGTGAGTCTGCGAACGGTCGTTCCATCGAGCAGATGATGATGGTCGATGTCGTAATCCGGATAGGGGATGGCATCGAGATCCTCGACGAGCGTCCGATTCGTCGAACCGCCCCGCTGCCGGATATTATCGATCCCCTCCACCGAAAGGCCGTTCGCCAGACGCCGCACCAACTCCGGCACCACCCGTTCGCCGTCCCCCAGACACACAAAATCAGCATGTTCGAGACACGCGTCGGGATCCAGTATCGGATGGATACCACCCCAGATCACCGGGATCTTTGCGATGTCGTGAATGGCGCGTGTCAGGGCGACGGCCCGCGAGAAATGCAGCGACATCAGGCCGATCCCCGCCGCATCGAATCCTTCCGCCGCTATCCACCGCGCAACCGCCTCACATTGCCCCGCCGTCTCTTTCAACCCTGATTCGCGCAGACAAAAGAGTATTTCGGAACGGATCCCCTCGTGACGGCACGCGGCCGACACATAACGGATTCCGAATTCGATCAGGGAATTTTGGAGCGACAGGAATGCAACGGCGGGCTGCTTAGAGGTCATCGAGTCCGAGCAGGTCGAGCAGTTTTTCCCGTTCGGTACGGGCATCCGGTTTCTTCTTGTCCGCCTGCGTCCGAGGCTTGTTCTCCGCGGGCTTCTCAACCGGCTTCGCAGAAGGCTTCTCGACCGGTGTCACGGCAGGCCGCGGCGCTGGTTTCACGGGTGGTTTCGGTTCCGGTTTCGTGGACGGCGGCTGAATCGGAGGCTTCTGGGGCGGTTTCGGGACCGGTTTCACGGGAGGTTTTTGTTCCGGTCTCGAGACCGGCTTCACAGGAGGCTTTAGTTCCGGCTTCGAGACCGGTTTTACGGGAGGCTTCGGTTCCGGTCTCGGCACACTCGTCGGCTCCTGCGTCCGCGCCGGTGGCTGCCCCGGGGATCCCGCAGGGCGTGCAGCCGGACGTGTGGGAGGAACGGCCTGTTTTTGTTGAGGAGAAGGAGACGTGCCCTGAGCGGCTTGCCGCGGAGTCGAGACAGACGATGCTTGCTGTGGTGACGTACCCGAAGCGGTTTGTCGCGGAGGCGCAGGGCGAAGTCGTGGCCCCTCCTGCCTCGGCGGAACAGCACTTGGAGGCGGTGTCAACCGGCGGGAGGGAGCTTGTGGCTGGGGCGTTTCGGGGGACTTGGCGCTGAGAATCTCGTCGAGTTCGCGTTTCAGAGCATCCGCAGTATGATCGGTGTCCTCGAGAATCATCTCCGAGGAATCGATTGTTGCCTTGACTTCCACCGGGGCCGTCTTCGCCGGCTCGGGCGCGCGGGATCTACCCGGAGACGCATTCCCCGCGGGTTGCGGCGGCTGCTTCGAGTCTCCACGGGGAGCCGCGCTTTTCCCTCCTGTCATCTTGCGAACATATTCCTGATAATGTTTCTCACGCTGTCGCGTCAATTGCCGCTCGCGACTCTTCAGTTTTTGCTGGTACGCGTTCGTTCGCTTCAGATGCGCTTTCCTCAGACGGCTTACGAGGTATGCGATGAAGATCGGAGATGGGATGATGATACAGATCAGCACAATCCGCATGACATCGTTGAAACTGGTATAGGTTTCAACGGAATACACGGCTTCGACATTCTCCGGAAGACGAATTTTGGGTGCTCCGATCGGAAAGACCTCGATATAATATTCGACCTTATCCTTGCCGTGAAACCGTTCGTCGATTTCCGTCTCGTATTGCTTGGTCATGGGATTATACCCCATGGGTGTTGAATTGAAATCGAGACGCCCGGCTTCACGGAAATGCAGAAAAACCTGATCACCCTCGCGCGTGGCCACGATCCGGATACCGATGCGGATCGGCGTATTCACGAGCACTTTCTCGACCGGTGTGAATTCAACTGCCACTTTGGGACGAGGCGGCATCTGGGGTTGTGTGGATTCAGGAGTGGGATCGGGAGGCGTCTCTGCGGGGGAGTCCTGACCGGCAGCGAACCCGATGATGCACAAAACGAAGATCAAACAAAGCAGATGTCGCATTCTTCCTGATTCTCCCGATCAGCAGTCGTTCAGATCATTTTTTCAGAAAGGACCCGACGTGTCAATAGGCCAATCGGGTATCCGCTCGTTGAAAAGAGATGTCAAAGGGTGTACAAGCGAACGGGGACTCATTCATGATTACCGATCCCGGATACACCAGAAACTCCTTTCGAATCGCCATGGTCGCAGCTTGTCCCTTCCCCGCTGCCTTCGCATCCTCGGGCCTGATCCGCGAACTGTCGATCGAACTGGCACGCCGGGGCCACGAGGTGCATGTCGTCACCTATCATCTCGGCCTTACAGGCTTCAACACCGACGGAATCGTCATTCATCGGATTCCGCCAGTGCCGTTCTATCGGAAGAAAAGCTCCGGTCTGTCGTTCGGCAAACCGATCCTCGATCTGATCCTCGCAGGTAAACTGCTCCAGGTCATCCGCCGTTACAACATCGATCTGATCCACGCGCACAACTACGAAGCACCCGCCGCCGCGCTCCTGGCCCGTCCCCTCCATCGCATTCCGATCGTCTACCACGCCCACAATACGCTCCGGCATGAACTCCCGTCCTATTTTTCCTCCACCATCGCGCAATCGATCGCCCAGCGCGCAGGCCGTATTCTCGACCTGACCATTCCACGCACAATGGATCATATCATCACCCTTTCAAGACCTCAGACGGAGTATCTGATGCATTGTGGTGTGGATCCCGAACGGATCACTCTGATCGAACCGGCAATCAACGCCTCCGCGTTCCAAGGCGGAGACGGAGAGCGCGTGCGCCGATCACTCGGGCTGGAACGAGAGCCCCTGCTGATTTACACGGGAGGATTGCAACCGTACCAGAATTGTCATGCACTCATTGACCTGCTCGCCACGCTTCTCCCTCTCGTCCCCTCCGCCGTCATGATCATTCTCGCACGCAGTTCCCGTGCGGATCTGGAACAGTATGCCCTCCGTAGAGGCGTGCTCGACCACATCCGCTTCGTTCATCCCGGATGTCTGGCCGAGGAACGCGACTATCTGGCTGCGGCGGACATTGCCGTGCTCCCGAGGCTCCACTGCATCGGTTTTCCGGTCAAACTGCTGAACTACCTCGCGGCTGCGCGCCCGGTCGTCTGCTTCGAAGGGATCACCGAGGACGTGGGGACCTGGCCGGGACTCCATCCGATCAAGGCAGGCGACATCAACCAGATGGCCCGAACGGTCCAGGAACTGCTCGAACACCCCTCTCGCGCTCTCAGTGAAGCAGAACTCGGACGTCAGATGATCGTCGAGCGGTTTTCATGGACCGATAAAATTGACGCAATCGAAGCGATCTACCGGCGTCTCTGCCCCACCGGATGACCCGCCTCCCGTTCATTCACCCGGACGGGCCCGCCAGTGCTCCAGGATTTCCTCCAAGGCTGTTTCGATCTGCCGCCGAGGCACCCAGCCGGTCACGCGGTGCAACCGTTCATAGGAACCGCATAACATGGGAATATCCGCAGGCCGGAACTTGTCAGGGTCGATCCGTATTTCGATCGGCCGACGGCTCCTGGAACGGAAGAACTCGAGAATCGTGTCGATACGGAGAGTCTTCCCCGAGCAAACATTGTATATTCTGCGGTGCTCGCCGAGGCGCAACGCAAGGACATAGGCTTCCATGGTATCCCGCACATCGGTGAAATCACGGTGCGACATCAGATTCCCCACTCGGATCACCGGCTCCATCTCACCCCGCTCGATCCGCGAAACCTGCCGGGCAAAATCCGACGTGACGAAACTCGGATGCTGCCCCGCCCCGATGTGGTTGAACGGCCGGACAAACACGATCTTTCCCTTGAGGTGGTTGGACATCTGCAGTGCAGCAATCTCCTGACATAATTTGCTCGCCGCATACGGACTTCTCGGATCCGCCTGTCGCTCCTCCCGGATCGGCTGTTCGTCTTCGGGCACCAGACCGTAGACTTCACCGGAGCCTACCACGAGGACATCAGTGGTGGTTCCAGCAGCCTTCAGGGCAGAAAACAGATTCACGGTTCCGATCAGATTCACCTTGTAGGTCAGGCTTTCACCCTCCCACGAATGCTTCACATTGGCTATCCCCGCGAGATGATAGACCTCCGATGGCATCTCCGACTCGATTATCTGTGCCAGACCCGTCGGTGTGGTCAGATCCATTCGGTGCAGGGTGATTGATCCGGCGCAAGACGCCAGTTCGGACGGCAGCGACACGGCCTTGTCCAGGATGACAACCCGGACGCCGTCTGCGACGAGCCGCATGACCAGATACCGACCGGCGAAACCGCAACCGCCGGTCACCATGACGGTTTTCAATCCGGTTGATTCAACCAATCAGATGCGCTCCCGCCAGTATTCCAGAATGTCCCGAAGGGTCTGTTCAAACGGGATGGTCGGTCCCCATCCGGTCGCCGCCGAGAATTTGGTATGATCACCCAGCAGAATCGGAACGTCGGAGGGTCTGAGGCGAGCGGGATCCTCCCGGACGTCGATGCGGACGGTGGACATGTCGAGGAGCATCCGGAGGACCTCCGAGATCGTCCAGCATGTTCCGGAGCAGATGTTATACACTTCGCCGGGTTCGCATTTGCCGTCGAGCGACAACCAGTAGGCACGGACCATGTCCCGGACATCGGTGAAATCGCGTTTGGCCTCGAGATTCCCGACGCGGATCACGGGTTCGCTCAGATTGCGCTCGATCCGGACAATCTGTTTCGCAAAGTCCGAACAGACGAAGACGTCGCCCCGGCGCGGCCCGGTGTGATTGAATCCGCGTGTTCTGACCACCTTCAGACCGTAGCTCATGAAGTACTGGTATCCGAGGTAATCCTGGCCGACCTTGCTGACGGCATACGGAGACAGCGGGCGGAGCGGATTGGTTTCGCGGATCGGAGTCTCATCGGGATACACCATCCCGTATTCCTCGCTCGAACATGCAATCTGGATCCATGGAGTCAGTTTCAGTTCGCGAAGCGCTTCGAATATGTTGATCTGACCGACGATGTTCGTTCCGACCGTCTCGGAAGGCGCATTCCAGGACGATGGCACGAAACTCTGTGCCGCAAGGTGAAAGATGCGATCGGGTCGCACTTTGTCGAGCAGGCGCGATACGCAGGCGGCGTCCCTTAGATCGCATTCCATGATCGTCATTTTGTGGCGGTTGTGATCGATGTTCTCTGTTCGGCTGCGCCAGCGGTAGATCCCGAACAACTCGACGCCGGGATGCTCCCGCAGAATGTAATCCGCCAGATGACTGCCAACAAAACCGGTAACGCCGGTGATCAGAACTCTCATTCGATGCTCTCCTTCCCAGGATGAATGCGCTGCTTCGCATCCAGAAACCGATCGACTGCATCCTTCCACGGGGGCATGGGTTTTCCGAGAATCCCGTCATGAAGAACCGGCGATAGAACGGAATAAACCGGGCGGGGTGCCGGCCGGGGAAACTCGGCTGTTGTTATAGCATATACGGGAATGTCGATGCGCTGACGATCCAGCGCATACACGGCCAGATCGTACCAGGTCGCCACTCCGGAATTCGTCACGTTCACGATTCCCGAGACTTCTCGTGGAATCAACTCGCACGTCGCACGAGCCAGGTCGATCGACGACGTCGGACTCCCGGTTTGATCGCGCACGATTCTCAGTTCGGGCTGCTTCCGGGCTAACCGGATGATCGTATCGATGAAATTCGGTCCATTGACGCCGAACAGCCATGCGGTGCGGATGATGAGATGTCGGGTTGGGAGCACCGAAACGACACGCCGTTCCCCTTCATACTTGCTCTTTCCATACACCGATAGCGGGTTCGCGGGATCGGTTTCACGGTAGGGTACCGTCGATGTGCCGTCGAAGATGTAATCCGAGGAAAAATATATCATACGGGCACCGATCGTTCTGCATGCCAGAGCCACATTTTCCG
Organism: uncultured bacterium; assembly: GCA_964472395.1. Classification (GTDB taxonomy): domain Bacteria; phylum CSSED10-310; class CSSED10-310; order CSSED10-310; family CALFER01; genus CALFER01. The sequence continues at coordinate 22,918 of CAYYMM010000032.1, forward strand.
CACCGTCCCGGTTGACCCGGAATGCGGTTTCGCGCTCGGTCTCACACGCATCGACCCTAGCAAAGGCCGCAGCATGGACGACGAGATCCGGCCGCAATCCCCCGATTGCCTCGTGACATGCCACACGATCCGTGATGTCGAAGTCATCGATATCGACGCCGGTCACATCTCCGCAGGACGGAAGAACAGTCATCAGATCCGTTCCCAGCATGCCCCGTGCACCGGTTACAAGAATCTTCATCAGGATTTCATCCCCTGCGAGTCCTGATACCAGGTCTTATAATATGCCTCGAATTCTTCTTTGCGGCCCTTGAGTTTTCGCCACCACTCCGGATGATCCCGATACCAGCGGATTGTTGCATCGAGGCCTTCGTCGAAGTCGTGACGGGGTTTCCAGCCAAGTGCCGCGATTTTACCACAGTCGATCGAATACCTCCGATCGTGCCCCGGGCGGTCCTTGACATAGGAAATCATTGAGCGTGGTTTTTCAAGGACATCGAGAATCCGGTGGGTGATATAGAGGTTGGGGCGTTCGTTTCCCCCGCCGATATTGTAAATCCCACCAATCTGCCCATGCTGGAGAAGGAAATCGAGTGCTTCGCAGTGATCCAGCACATACAGCCAATCGCGCACATTCATTCCGTCGCCGTAGACCGGCAGATTTTTTCCCTCGATCGCATTGGTGACGAACAGCGGAATCAGCTTTTCCGGATACTGATACGGTCCGTAATTGTTCGACGCCCGCGTGATGATCGCCGGGAAACCGTATGTCGTGACGTATGATGAAACGAGCAACTCGCCGCCGGCCTTCGAAGCCGAATAAGGGCTCGACGGATGGACCGGATCGGTCTCACAAAACGACCCCTCGTCGATCGACCCGTACACCTCATCCGTCGAAATCTGAATAAATCGCCGGACACCGATGCGGCGTGAGGCTTCGAGCAGGACGTGGACGCCGAGAATATCGGTGCGGATGAATCCGGAAGGATCCAGAATCGACCGATCCACGTGCGTCTCGGCCGCAAAATTGAACACATAATCAATCCCGCCGGACATCGCGGTTTCAACGGCTTCCGGATCGGCAATATCCCCTTTGACGAACCGATAGCGGGAATCCGTCGTGATGTCGAGTAGATTGTCCGGATTGCCGGCATAGGTCAATTTGTCGAGATTGATGACCGAGCAATCGGAGTGGGTTTTTAACAGGAACCGGATGAAATTGGAGCCGATGAATCCGGCGCCACCTGTGATGAGATATCGATCAGTCATACGAAAACACTCCCGGAGTCGAATGAGCGGAAACGGCGAGTCTCCCGCGGGAATCCTGCATTTTATGTAGCAACTTTGATGTTGTCAACGCGAACGTACCGCTCTAAGATAGCGGTCGGACACGAAATGAAACGGAGGCATCCATGAATCGCTTGAACAATCATCGCTTGAAAACAAATCTTCGGCTCCGAACCACTCTCATTGCAACGCTATGCCTGGCCGGTACGCTCCTGGCTCCCTCCGGGATCTATGCGCTTTCGATTTCCGATCCCACAGCGCTCCCATTCGCCAATACGCTCGGACTCGGAGTCGACTTCACGATCGACTCCAGAAAACTCGATGACCTCGGAACCGTCGGCACATATGAATTGATGGCGAAAGTACACTATTCCCTGATGGATGAAGTCGGACTCTACGTCAAGGGCGGCCTGTTCCGCACGGAAACATACAGCGGGAAAACATCCGATTTCGGCCCGGCCTTCGCAATCGGAGTCAAGGGATACTTCATCGATTGGGAGGATCCCGATCTGCGTGTCGGAGCAGACATCCAGGTGATGTTCGGGAAAGCCGATCATTCGTCCGACAGCCGGGCACTGGGACGCAGCACGGACGAAGAGATATCATGGATTGAGTACGCCATCACGCCAGTCGTCTCCTGGCTGGCCTACGATCCGCTCGTCCTGTACACCGGCCTGCAACTCTCACAGGTGAAAACGGATTACGACATCGAGACTTACAACTGGCTTTCCGGAACGACCATCAAGCAATCGTACGATTCCAACGAAGACCAGATGCTGGGGCTCTTCTGGGGCGTCACCTACAATGTGATGGATACGTTCCAGATCTTCGGGGAAATGCGTGCCCTGTCCGAAATCAGCGGCTCATTCGGCATGAATTTCCATTTCTGATCCGTGGCGTCATTTCCCGATACAGAATGAATCGAAGATCGTTCCGAGAACATCCGGCGGGGCATGGTCGCCGAGTATCTCACCGATATGGTCGCATGCGGATCGAATCGCCGGAACGATGCACTCCGGAGAAACCCCTTCAGTAACAGCACGGATCGCCTCATCCAGATCATTCCTGCAGATCCCCAGTGCGGTCCGGATTCGCGTCGTGAGCGCCAGGCCTACCCCCGCCTCGGCATCACCCCCTGTCGCCTTCCGTCGGATCTCCTCGCGGAGCACATCGATGCCGTCCCCCCGCAGCGCGGACACACAGATCACCGCGCACTCCGGAAACGTCTCCGCGATCGCTCGCCGGGATGCTTCGGCGGATAAACCCGCGAGATCCAGTTTATTGCATACGACGATGATCGGCGTCCGGGCGATGTAGCGGATGAGGGGTTCGAGGCTTTCATCGGAAGGACGGGTCAAGTCGATGACGGCCAGGATGAGATCCGCGGCGTCGAGGTGTCGAATGGTCCGGCGGATGCCCTCGGTCTCGGCCACCGAATCCGTCGGACGGAACCCGGCGGTATCGACGAGTGTGATATCCAGTGATCGGCCGCCCAGAACGATTTCGATCGCGTCGCGCGTGGTGCCAGGTTCATCGGTCACGATGGCACGTTCTGCGCCGGCCAAACGGTTGAACAGGCGCGACTTGCCGGCATTCACGGTTCCCGCTATCACCACCCGCACGCCTCGCCCAGCACGCTCGGCGCGTTCCCCCGCTGCTTCCAGCGAGATCACCTCTGATTGTGCGCTTCGAAGCATCGCCAGGGTTGTTTCAAGCGGGATTGAGGCCTCCTCTTCGGGAAAATCCAGATCGAGTTCCAGTCCGGCGATAGCGTGAATCAGATCTCGACGGATGCGGGTGAGGGGTTCCGAGAGGCCTCCGGCAAGGATCGCGAGAGCTGCCCGGCGTTCGGCATCCGACGCGGCGGCGCTCAGGAGCGCCACCGACTCGGCCTGACTCAGGTCGATCCGGCCGTTCTGAAAAGCCCGCCGAGTGAACTCCCCAGGCCCCGCCTGCCGTGCACCCGCATCGAAGCATGCTCTGAGAACCGTTTCGGCGACGACGGGCGACCCATGACAGAATACCTCGACCATATCTTCGCCGGTGTACGATTTGGGTGCCTGATAAAAAACCGCCGTCACCTCATCGATGGTCTCGAGGGTGACCGGATCATGCAGATCCCCGAGAAACACCCGCCAGGGAGAGAAGGGTCGGCTGACGCGCGGCGATATGATCCGGGCGGCAATTTCGCGAACACCGTTGCCGGTCAGACGGATGACGGCCAGCGCGCCTTTTCCCGGCGCCGTGGCGATGGCGGCGATGGGATCCGAAGATCCGAACGCTTCGGGTTCAATGGTCATCGCGGCTGTACGGATTCCGATACTCGTGCGAGCGGTAATGGGCCGCCTCGCGCGGGTGGACGCCCGCGGACGACACTTTGATCGGCTGGAAAAATCCATTCCCGAAACTCTCGGTGTGCACACCCTTGAGCTGATCGGCGGCGATGTGGAAGAGCCGGCGTTCGGACGGCGTCAGCGGTTCGGTCACGACCGGAACACCATTGCGCATGACCTCGTTGGCGATCGATCGGACCATCTGTTCGAGCTGATTATGCCGGCGCGACCGGTATTCATCGGAATCGACGGTGACCGATACGATGTCCTGTGATTGTTTGTTGACCATGCGATTGACGAGATGCTGGAGGGCATCGAGGTTCTGGCCGCGGTGTCCGATGACGAGCCCTGGTTCAGCGCCGGTGATTTCGAGATAAATCGCGCCATGACGGATGGTGGTTGCGATCCGGCCGCTCAGGCCCATCCGGAGCATGACTCCCCGGAGAAACTCGCTGGCGGCGTAAGCCTTTGAGATCAGCGGATCGACAATGATTTCGATGCGCGGTTCATCGGTTTCGGGATCCGGTCCGAGAATATCCTCGGGATACTCGTCCCCCTCAAAATCATCGTATGCACCATCGAGATCCTCCGATTCGGCATGCAGTTCATCTTCATCCGCCGCATACTCCTCAAACTCCTCGATGTTCTCTTCTTCCTGATAATACGCATTTACGTTGTGTTTTTCGTTGTCCATTTCACATCTCCGCTATCGTCGAATCAATTCTCTTTATTTTCCGTGTCCGCTTTGGAGGCCAGTTTTTTCAGAACCCGGGCCTTGAGTTTCGGCGCCGCATCGTCGTCGGATTTCTTCGGGTTCATGAAGTACTGCTGGGCAATCGTCAGAAGGTTGTTCACGAGCCAGTACAAGACCAGGCCGGACGGGGCGGACATGAACATCACGGTAAAGATGATCGGCATCAACATCATCATGCGCGCCTGCGTCGGATCTCCCGATGAGGGGGTCATCTTCTGCTGCACCAGCATCGATACACCCATGATGATCACGAGCGGGATATCGCGTTGCGCAAGGTCGCCGACCCAGAGGAACGATGCACCGCGCATTTCAAACGAAGCGATGAGCACCTGGTAGAGCGCGATGAAAACGGGAATCTGGATCAGCATGGGTAGACAACCGCTCATCGGGTTGACGCCGTGCTTTCGATACAACTGGGACAGTTCGGTCTGGAGCTTCTGCGGTTCCTTGCGGTAGCGTGTCTGAAGATCCTTGACCTGCGGCTGGATCTCCTGCATCTTCTTCATCGACTTCATCGAGATCTGCGACAGCGGCCACAGGATGATTTTAATGGCGATCGTAAGGATGATGATGGCGAGACCGTAGTTCCTGACATATTTCACGGTCGACACGAGCACATAGTAGAATGCCTTGCCGAGCCATGTGATCCAGCCGAAATCGATGATCTGTTCGATCCCGACGTTCAGGGCCTTCAACTGTTCGTATTTTTTGGGTCCGACGACGATCGAGGCGGCCGCCCGCACCTTTTCACCCGGAGAAATCGTTCCGGGACGGCTCTGAAGCCCCAACGTCCCCGCGGTCGGTTTCGTGCCGTTTTCGTGATAGGCCGTCGGCTCGAAAAACGCCCGGTTGGTTTCCAGCATCGGCACCATCCCCACAAAAAAGTAGTTCTCGATGTATGCCACCCACTGGACCGGTTCGGGATACAGCCATCTCGACGTAAACTTGCCCGGTTTGGGCTGATCGCGCTTTCCGTTGATCATCAGCATCGGGCCGCTCCGAACATAGCTCGATTTGCCGTTCTCCATGGCATTGGACAGCAGTTTGTCGGGCAGCAGGAGCGAAACGGTGCCGTCGAGCACGGCCGGACCGACGTTTCGTGTGACCACTTCAAAATCCACCAGCATCAGTTTCTGATAGAAGGTGTACGTTTTGGTGATTTCAAGACCCGCGTCGGTGATCAGTTGAAACGAAACGATCTGTTTCGGGTTGGATTCCGACAGCGTGATCGTATCGGGAACGTCCGGTGCCGTGAACAATCGAGCGGCGTAGGACATATCGTCACCGACCTGGATGTCACCGATCGAGTATTTGCCCGGTTCTTCAGGGATCATGTTGATGTCATGTCCCTGTTTATCGCGATATCCGTTGAGTCGCCAACTGGTGACGCGAGCGCCTTTCGTCGAGAGTCGGGCGGTGAATTCGTCTGTGATGACATCGATTGTGCGCTCCGGCAGCTCCTGCGGTGTTGCGATCACGGGAGACAGTTCCGCCGGGACAGTCTGCCCGGTGGCGGGAGGAGGATCAGCGGGCTGAGCGACTGTTGCTTCCGGTGCTGTTGCGGCGGATTCGGTCTGGGCTGGCTGAGCGGGGCGAGGAGCCGGCTTCGGAGGCGGGAAGGCGATGTTCCACAGGATTAGAACGGCCAGTGAGAGCACAACCGCCAGAAGAGTACGTTTTTCCATTGTATGCAATTCCTATGGATGGAATGAATGTCCTTTGTTGTCCGAACGCTTTTCACGGGCGTTCCATGGAACCGGGTCGTACCCGCCGGGATTCCAGGGGTGGCACCGCAGCAAGCGTCGGATTCCGAGATAGAGTCCTTTGATGACCCCGAAACGGTGAATGGCGATTGCCATGTAATCCGAGCAGGTCGGAGCGAATCGGCATGAAGGTGGAAGGAGAGGCGAAAGGAACGATTTGTAGAGCCAGAGCACGTAGAGGATGAGTCGCTTCATGAAGATCGAACGGACGAGTCGACCGGAAGCCATCCGGCGCGCTGCCAGAGGCGTTCGAGATGCTGCCTCGTGATCCGTTCAGACTCCCCGGCTTCGGCGCTGCGAACATGGATGATGCAGTCGCCGCCTGCGATACACAGAGGCCTGAGATGCCGGACGGATTCTCGAATGACACGTCTGATCCGATTTCGCATGACTGCGTTTCCGATCCGGCGTGTCACCGTGATACCGAAGCGAACATCCCGGGAATCATCTCCGAGAATAAAAACGTTGAAAAGAGGGTCTGAGAATCGTCGGCCCTTGTCGTATACGTCCTTGTATTCCGCCGATTTGCGCAACCTGCCGATGCGGGACAGTTTCAAGGCATCCCGGATCAGACGGTCAGGCGTTTGCGTCCCCGGGCACGACGGCGCTTGAGCACCAGACGGCCGCCGCGGGTTTTCATACGTGTTAAAAATCCATGCGTGCGTTTGCGTTTGATTTGACTTGGTTGGTATGTACGTTTCAATTGTCAGCCTCCTTGAATTCCTTTGTTTATCGAATGCGTGCCCGGGCAATCGGAAGCGACCGGACAACGCGAGCGTAGGATGATATGGGCTCGACCAGATGATGTCAAGAGTGAAGATTTCAGAGGATGGGGCGCCGGCTTGAGAGCGGCGTGGTGAATTGTGTTTATATGGGATAGCCACTAAAATGTTTTCCGGCTCAGGATGACGAATAAGTGAACACAAAAGCCTGGGAAGAAAAACTCAGATCCGCGCTCAAAGGATACATCGAATCCGTCGGCCGGCCCGTGGTCGGCTCGAACTGGTCCGGCCCCGCCTTCTCCTTCGATCTGCCGATCCGCGTCGAACCGGATGATGACCCGCACCAGTTCAGGATCGAAACCGCCCTGCTCGATATCGTTCGCACCGCCTTCAAGGAAGCCGCCCTCCGAGCAGCCGGATTTCTGCCGGGACACGTGTACTGCTACTTCTGTCAGAACAACGGCTGCCGCCACTCGACGCCGCCCGCGGAAACCTCGGTCTTCTCCGGTTACCAGGCAAACGGTATCCCGGCCTGGTCCGACTTCCAGACTCTGCTCATCGAATCCTCTCACGAGCGTCTCGATACGGTTTTCCAGGAACATCCTTCGCTCATTGCAGTGTTCCAGCGCGGACGGGATCTGAAACAGAAACTCCTGTCGGACTTCGGCAAGGCATCCAAGACATATGACATTCTGGGACAGGTGTCCTTCGGCAGACTGTCCATTCGCAACCGCCACGCCGGAATCGATCTCTCTCTCGGGGTCACCCTCCAGGCCGTGGAATCCCGCAGCCCGGACCGCAGATTCCAACTCGATCTCAATATCCTCTCCGGCACTCCTCCCGGGACAAATCTCCTCGATCTGCTGATCGAGCATGGTCACGAGCGGCTCTACGAGGTCATCCTTCGGGGCAAACGCCGCATCAAGGAACTGGAGGGATTAATCCGGAATGGGATACAGCAGGGGAACATGAAGGCGAGACCCGAGTTTCTGAGAGAAATTCCGGGAATCATGCAGACGCTCGCACGGACAATCGAAGGGATCAGCCGACAATCCGGACGGCGGACGAGGCATGCGAACGAGCGACTGAGGGACAACCGGCCGGTGCCGGCGGCCGTGAGCGACCTGATGGGGGCCTCCGACGAGGATTTCTACGTCGATCTCAGGAGGTCCGTCATGATCGTGCGCGGTCCGCATCAGCGCGTGCATGTTTTTTCGATGGATGGAACGCACATCACCAGTCTGAAACTCAAACCGATCGACATACTCCGGCGTGTGCGGACCGAGCGATGGAGGAAGGCAGATCGGGATGAAATCGGGCGTTTCCGCGAAGCCTCCGGGCACAGCGTAAAAACAGAACCGAACCCGGATGGGTCATGATACGTATTACAAGGACGTTTGGTTGTTTGCCTTTTCATCGAACTGGAGAATCACATGTTAAAAATAAAAGGGTTGGTCAAGGTTTTTCCCGGGCCGGTTGCGGCACTGCAGGGCATCGATCTGGAAATCGATCATGGGATGTTCGGCTTGCTCGGACCCAATGGTGCGGGGAAAACGACCTTGATGCGTATTCTTGCGGGTTTGCTCGAACCGACTTCCGGAGAAGCGTCGCTGGACGGAGCGGATCTGGTCGATCGCACGCCAGAAACCCAGTCCCGGATCGGGTATCTCCCGCAGGAGTTCGGCTTCTATCCTCACCTGACGGGGCAAGCCATGCTGTCCTACCTGTTGACGCTCAAAGGCGTCTCAACCAGTGACTCCACCGGGAGGAGACGCGCGACGAATGATCTGGTTCATGAACTCCTCGAGCGCGTGAATCTGAGTTACGCCGCCAGACGCAAGGTGAAAACCTACTCCGGCGGCATGCGGCAACGTCTGGGAATTGCACAGGCGATCGCCGGAGATCCCCGATTGATCATTGCCGACGAACCGACCGCGGGTCTGGATCCCGAAGAACGGATCCGGTTTTACAGGCTGCTGGCGGAACTGGCCGAGACGCGGATTGTGCTTCTGAGCACGCATATCGTGGAAGACGTTTCGGTGCTCTGCCCGCGATTCGCGATGATCCGGGCTGGGAAACTGGTGGCGAGAATGACACCGAAAGACGCGCGCGAGGCTTTGACCGGCAGGATTTATGAAGGGTCCGTGGCTCCGGAAAAAATGCCGGAGTTCCAGAATCAGTATCGGGTCACGCAGGCGTTGCTGGTCGAGGGACGAAACCGGGTCCGGGTATACTGCGGCAACGGCGATGTCCCGCCTGAGTTTCAATCCGTACCGCCGACTCTCGAGGATGCCCATCTGGTGACGATGAAGCAGTTCGCAGAAGCGGTGGATGCCGAGACGACGGTGGGAGATCGTTCATGAACCTCGGACGGTTTCTTCAGGTTCTGTCCCTGGAATCCCGGATACTGGCATCCCGCCCGATGGTCTGGGTGCTCATCTCGATTATCGTGCTGCTGTCCTTCGGCATGTCCACAGGGGGTGTGATCATCGCGTCCGGAGATTCCCAGGTCGGTGGAATGAAGGCGTACGTGACCTCCCAGTTTGCGATCGGACAGATTCTGGCCATCATCGTGTTTACGTTTTATGCGTTTTTCATCGCGATTGCCGCGGGGATGAGCGTGATTCAGGATGATGAGTACAAGATCGGCGAGATCCTGCATGCGACGGCGCTGAGGCCTTCGGAATACATCGGCGGCAAGTTCGCCGCAAACGTTCTGGTGTTCTCCGGTGTGCTGCTCGTCCATATGCTCACCTCCATTCTGTTCAATCACATCATTCCGAATTCCGAAGCGGCGGATATCCGCGGACCGTTCCGGATCGCCAACTATCTGCTCCCGGCGCTCTACTTCGGCATGCCGCAGATCCTGTTCGTATCCGGGATATCGCTCTTCATGGGCGAGCGTTTCCGGAAGCCGGTGCTCGTGTTCTTCTTCCCCGTTGCGGCAATGCTGTTCGCCCTGTTCTTTCTGTGGGAGTGGTCCCCGGGCTGGCTGCCTCTGTTCTGGAATCGCGTGCTGATGTACCTCGATCCATCCGGATTCAGATGGCTCAATGAGATCTGGCTCAAGACGGACCGGGGTGTGCTGTTTTACAATTCCGAGCCGATCGGCTGGGATCTGGTGTTCCTCCTGAACCGGTTGACGCTCGTCCTGGGTTCCTTCGGACTGCTCGGACTCACGATCCGTCATTTCTCATCGACGCTCCGGGGAGTCCGGTCGCGCGTGACAGTCCGGGTGAATGCCGTTCCGGAACAGCTTCTGACGCATGTATCGGCAACATCGCTCCGGTCCCTGAACATGTCCGGATCGCTTCCCGGATTTCTGCGTTCCACGTGGAACATGTTCCGGGTCGAACTGCGGGAGATCCGCAGTCAGGCCGGTCTGTATCTGTTCATTCCCCTGATCGCGCTTCAGACATTCAGCATCGGCATGTTTTCCAGTGCCGCATTCGATTCACGCAACATCGTGACATCGGGCTTTTTCGCTCAGAGAACGACGGGCTCCCTGACGGTGTTTCTCTGTCTGCTGCTGCTGTTTTACATCGTCGAGTCGATGCATCGTGAGACCGCCACGCGCTTCGCCCCTCTCTTTCATGCCACACCGGTCCGCAGCGCGTCCATCCTTCTCGGCAAACTCGCCGCACTCCTCACGATCGTTCTGATCGTCTTTCTGATCGTCATGCTCAGCGGGATCGCCGCCATTCTGTACGACGGGATCGCAACAATCACTTTCCTGCCGTTTTTCCTGATCTGGGGCTTGATTCTGATCCCGACGTTCATTTTCTGGATCACCCTGATCATGCTGATCTCGACGGTGTTCAAAAGCCGTTACGCAGTCTATGCGCTCGGAATCGGCGTGCTGCTCCTGAACGCTTATCTCCAGTACAAAAGACACATGAACTGGGTCTTCAACTGGAACCTGTGGGCGACGGTGATCTGGAGCGACATGAGCGTGCTCGAAATGGATCGCCTCGCACTCATCCTCAACCGATCGCTCGTTCTCGTCACCTCCATCCTGCTGTTCCGGCTCGCCGAATCCTGTTACACGCGCTACGAAACGGATCCCGTCAGCACCTTGAACGCGTTCCGGCCGGGCACGCTGTTCCGGGGCATCCTGAGGTGGACGCCCTGGCTCGCCGCCCCGCTGACACTCGGAATCGTGCTCGGGGTCCTGGTCATGAAAGGCACAGGCGGAGGGGTCGCGGAAAAGAAGGCCCGGGACTACTGGCGGAAAAACGTGGCGACCTGGACAGGTTCCATCCCGCCGGATGTCACGCACATCTCTCTCGATGTCTCGATCGAACCCGAGCGATCCTATTTCAAAATGAACGGCGAATACATCGTCACAAACACACATGACGAACCGGCACGCACACTCCCGTTTACCTCCGGGTTTCACTGGCGCAATGTGACCTGGCGGATGAACGGTGAGAAAACCGAACCGGAAGACTCGGCAGGATTGATGCTCTTCAAACCCGAATCGCCCCTCGAGCGGGATCAGACCGTCACGATCGGATTCGAATACGACGGGTTCTGGCCGGACGGTATCTCGAAGAACGGCGGAGGAAGCATGGAGTTCATCCTGAGTTCGGGCGTCGTTCTGACCAGTTTTTCGCCCAGTTTCGTTCCGGTGCCGGGATACATGGAAGAAATCGGAGTCGATGAAAAAAACGAATACGATTCCAGGAAGTTTCCCGATGATTTCTTCGAAGGCCGGACGGATGTCATGATCGGAAGCAACTCCCCCTTCACCACACATATCACCATCCACGGACCGGAGGATTTCATCTTCAACTCGGTCGGCGTCCTGGAGAGCGATTCGGTGGAGAACGGACAGAGGCAAATGGTCTGGGTGAGTGACCATCCGGTGCGATTCTACAACATCGTCGGTGGAAGACTGACGGTCCGGAAAGGCCAGGGAACAGCGCTCTACCATCATCCCACCCATACCTACAACATCGATGAAATCAGCACCGCTCTCGATCAGTGCCGGCAGTATTACTCGGAATGGTTCGGCCCGTTCCCCTGGTCGGAACTCAAGATCACGGAATTCCCCGGACTGGCCTATTACGCCCAGGGGTTCCCGACCAATATCTCGTTTTCTGAAAAAATCGGATTCCTGACGCAGGACGCTCCGGGATCAAATTCGGCGTTTCTCGTGACCGCACATGAAAGCGCACATCAGTGGTGGGCGAACATCCTGACACCCGGAAAAGGCCCCGGCGGCAATGTGATTGCGGAAGGCATGGCACAATGCTCGACCATGATGCTGGCGGAACAGGTTTTCGGAGATGCAGCCCGGCGAACCTTCGCCAAACGACTCGAAACCGATTACAGCGATCAGCGCCGCCGCGACAGCGAACGCCCCCTCAACCGGATCGACGGGACACGGCCCGGAGACCAGACGGCCACCTACAATAAAGGCGGCTGGGTGTTTTACATGATGATCGATCTGATGGGCCGGGATGCTTTCCTGGAAGGGCAGCGCGATTTCATCGACACCTACCAGAACGGTCCGGATTATCCCGTGATCGAAGACTTCGTGAGGGTCATGCGGACACACGCCCCGGATCCCGACGCATTCGATCAATACTGCCGTCAATGGTTCTTCGATGTGGTCGTCCCGGAATACACGATCGGCAATCCGGTGCGAAACCCGGGCGAAACCGGAGACAGCCACGTGGTGACGGCGGAAATCACCAACATCGGAACCGGAGACATGTCCGTTACGGTGGCCGCCTCGATCGGCGAGCCCTACGACAAGGATTCCAAACCGATCGACGGATATCGGGTGGCCGGCACAACGGTCAGAGTTCCTCCGGGAGATGCCGTTCCGGTCAGAATCGAGTGCCCGTTCGAACCGGACCGGATCGTCGTGGATCCCGATATTCGCGTCATGCAACTGCGGAGGAAATTCGCGGTACACACCTTCTGAGACCGTATCGACAGCACGGATCGACTCCCCGCATAACCTCGCGATTTACCAGGCGAAGTCCAGGAAATCCCACTCGCCGACGATCGCAGTACCCGCCGGATCCAGCAACGCCGCGTAAACTCGTGCCGAAGCATGCATCCCCTCACAATCCGGCCACTGGAACGATAGAATATCCCGGGACACAACCCCAATCGGCACGTCGAGTCGGTAACTGTTGAACTCGATTCCCCAAGACGGATACCAGAAATACACTCCGGATGCCTCGATTGCAATGGCCAGACGATGGTCATCCAATGCGCTGAAACTCCGGTTCCAGATGCGGACGAGCAGATAAAACGGATCCCCCGGATTGAACCTGGACTGGTTCAGGAACAGTTCGGTCTGAACCTCGGGAGGGGCTTGTGTCGGTGTCGGAGATGGCATCGGAGACTGAGTGTGAACGGGCGTCGGAGTCGGTGTGCCTTCGCAGGGTGTGGTATCGCAGACATACCCTCCCGCACCGTCGGAATCGACTTCGATCCGGTACTCGAGCTGCCGTTCGTCTTCGTCATACCAGGGACTGTCATAAACCGTCGCGGTGATCACGACATGGGCCGTATCCATGCACATCGCTCCGGAATCGATCCGGAAATCGAAATAGCGCGAAAACGGATAATTGTTTGCTTCATTGACACCGGATCCGATCAGGGTCATATGCGGATAATCCGTGGCGATCTCGACCGAAACCGAACCGGGGCCGTCACAGCAGGCGTTGAGCGATCGTCCGCTGACGATGAACCGGATGTCCTCCCCCGCATCGATCAGGCCGTCCCCGTCAGAACAGCTTCCGATGGTGTCATCGATCACGATACTGTCGATGTCGATCACGGGATAACAGGGCGGACAGGTCGTCGGAGTGGCTGTCGGCACCGGAGTGGGTGTGTCGGTGGCAATCGGCGTCGGAGTCGGGGTTTCAGTCGATGTCGGGGTTGACGTCGGCGTCATGGTCGAAGACGGCGCG
>CAYYMM010000033.1:0-36586 GCA_964472395.1 uncultured bacterium
TCGAGTCGATTCACGGTGAAGAAGTGTTCACCGATTTCCGTCCGGAAATCGTCACGAAATGACGAACCGCAGATGATGCGAGGCATCAGTTCGGGATGGAAGTATCCCTTACGGTCTGCGATGGTGCGCGACATCGAGAATGCATGGCTGATGCGTTCAGGTCGAATGGCGCGATTATCGAGCCACTGGATCAACTTCTGAATCCATGGCCCCGGAAAATCGAGGGGATTGGATTTGAGCAGTCGATTGCGGTCCGCGGGAATGGGGTATGTGTCATAGAGGCCTCGGAGGCGATGGCCGAGATAAATGACATGGTTCCGGTGGCGGATCATCCAGGTCGGATACTTGAACGAGACGATCAGATCGAAATGATCGAGATTGGTGAGACGACAGCGGAGATAGCCGGCAATCAGGCTCGGCACAGAGTTTTCTCGGATCGGGATTTTTATGAGTTCCGCGACATGACTGGTCGATTCGTTGATGGCCTTGTGAAGACCCGCAAGGAAATTTTCAATTCCGCCGCGGCAATACGGAACCGGACTCGGGCCGACAATCGCGATCCTCATGCCGGGGACTCCGGCTGTCGAAGCGATTCAGTCAGACGGGAAATGACATAGTCCCAAGAGATCTGCCGGACCTTTTCGCACCCTTTCAATGCGAATTGTCTGCCATGATCCTCCAGACGCACCCACGCATCGATCGCCGCGGCCATCGATCCGGAGTCTGGTTCCGCCACGAATCCGGAGTCCGCCTGCGAAACAAACTCCAGCACCCCTCCGGAATCGCGTGCGGTGATGACACTTTTACCCGACAGAAACGCCTCCAGAGTCACATACCCGTAATCCTCATCGATTGGCGCGTAGTAGACTGCACCACACCGGGCATACAGGTCTATCAAATCGTCATCCGACACGCGTCCGGCGAACGTCACCCGGTCGGTGAGACGCTTTTCGGAAACCATTTCCCGCAAGCTGCGTTCCTGAGGCCCTCCTCCAACAATTACTGCACGGATGGGCGATGCTGTTTCGGCAAGCGCTTCGATGAGCAGATCGACGCGTTTATTCAATTCGAGTCTCGCCACGGACAACACAAAATCGCCATATTCGTCACAGCGATAGCGGCCTGTCAGTGGCGGCGGATGATAAAGCGGTTCGCTGTCGATATCGAGATATCGTTTCATGCGAGCGGCGACATTAATCGAGTTCGCGAATCGCTGCCGGCACTCCAGCAAGGCGCGCGAGTCGATCCGGTACAGATTGTTCCTCACGTCGTCATCGTCCACATTGTCTCGAAAATCGGTGTATGGCGTCGTGAGCATATCGTACATCTGGCGATGCTGATGCAATACCCATGCAACTTTGCGCGGATGCCGGACTACGTAAGCCGGAAACTTCATCCCGATCAGCAGATCGATGGGTACACCGTATGAATATGTCAGGTCCAGCAGTCTCCATGCGAGGACATCATGGATGATTTGACGCGGTGCATCCCATTTCAAAGGCAATTCAATCACGTCGACCTCATAGGATCGATTGAGGAGCTCACGGGCCAACGACTGGATGTGTCGTTCAGCACCGCCGGATATAAATGGGATTTTCACGGTACAGATGAGAATTCGAGGGGGACGATCCGCCGGCGGCGCGGGTTGTTTGAGGTAGATCGATGTCGGGTTATTTCCGATCACCGGATCGTTCCCCTGCCTTACTCCCCGTAAGGACAATATCGCATTCAGCGAAGACAACCGACTTCAACCGCTCGATCCGACTCGCGATCTCGCGAAAATACTCTCCCAGATGGCTGTCTCCGAATGTCGGTGGTGTCATGACGGAACCGGGCCATGCATCTGTTGGCGCTGAGCGGAAAGTCACATTGACATCCTGAAATCCATGCGATTCAAGCAGAAACCGATAGGTTTCGGGATGTCGCGGCATCTGGTGTGTTGGATCCCGGAAGTAGAATTGGAGCAAGGCATAGACCGATGAGGTGTTGATCGTTTCGAGCACCAGAATACCGCCGGGTTTCAATGTGGTGAAGGCCAAGGATAGAAACAAGTCGGTTTCCCACGAAGATAAATGTTCGATCACCTGAAATGCGGTGATCGCTCCGAGTGACTCCGCGGGAGTTCGCCGCAGATGATCGAGCACGGATGATCGCTCCACATCCAGCCCCTTCTCCCTACAGCGATCCACCATCTCGGAATTCAGATCGATTCCACTTGCCTCGATGTTCCGATCCCTCAGCAACTCCAGAAACTCACCGCGTCCACATCCGACATCGAGCACCGGGCTATGCAGACTGATTTTTTCGAGGTATTCGATCTGGGATTGCCGGATCGCCTCCTCCGGACCGCGATTCTGTCGCTCGAACTCATAGTAAGCATAACCATCCAAAGGTGGCGGCGCGAAAGTTGGCGGTTCGGATGGCGGAACAGCAGGTTTCGACGTCGCTGATATGCACAGTTTTCTATCCTGCGCGATCAATGCACGACGCGTTTCACGATCTAATTCCTGGAAGGCATTCTGAATGCGCTCGAAATCCGCCAGTGTATTCTTCAGCCACGTAACCAATTCGGTATGACGACGATCGAGCCCCTCGAACAGAATATCCATCCGTTGCTGAAGTAACGTGACGTTCTCCCCGAGCAACGTATTAAATTTTTCATCGAGCGATCGACACGAGTCGATCGGTCTCCGGACTTTTTCATCCATCACCGGCACAATGGACTGGCCGAAATGTGCGAGACCAGCGTTGAAGTCACGTTGACGATCGGCGAAATCGCGCAATCCCTGGTTCAATTCGTTGAGCGTCTGAACCGTGAGGGATGGAATCACATCCAGTTCGCGCAACAGAATAGAGCGGATCATGTTCCGGATCTTCCTCTTGAGAAAGCCTCGGATTCCGCGAGATGCGGGAGGAGTGGAGTCCGCAGCAACCTGATTGAGTTTCTCCATCAGTTCATTCAAACGTATGGGCTGCATCAACCCGGGATTGGTAATGTATGTTTGATTCAGTCGATCCAATAACGACTCATACAGACGCCGGTGCTCGGAAAAAGCAGCTTTATCGACTTCCGGATCCAGTTTGGGGATGAAAGGATAGGGTTCCGGCTGATACGGTTTCTGATCCGTTTTCAGCTCAGCTATCTTCTTGCGGATCTGATCGGACAACGCATCTGCATGGTTCATACATGATTCCGATCTGCACACAGCTTACAATTCAGTTACATCCAGTTCCGGGCTGAACGACCACTGATGAGGCAGCCGGACAATTCCGGAATCCCGGATCTCGGATCTGAATGCTATTTTATACAATCGGCTGTGATAATCATAGGGAGTGCCGTCGACGGCATGCACAGCGACGTCGACCAGATAACTGTTCTGGATGAAGTTCATCGAGTTGAACCGGATGGCGACCCATCCCTCACCCTCGATCTCTTCGATCTGAAAGTTTTCGAGGTGTGTATTGGTGCCGTAACACCATGTTCCGTCTTCGAGAAAGAACCCGATCCCGAAAACGGGCTTCTCAATTCGTTTGTGAGCAGAATACTCGAATCGAAAGACAACATCCTCTCCCGTTTTAAAAACGTATCGCTCCGTATCGTTCGCATCGAGTACCTTGACTGCCGTGATCTCGACATCACGTGTCCCCCATCGTTTTTTCGCATCCGAGGTTGCATTGTCAGGCGGATCGGCGGTACTGACAGGATTGGTTCCATTCGATGCGTGATGGAGGGAATCCAGCGATTCCATTACGACCTGGTGCTGCGTCGCGAAACGCTCTTCCTCTTTTTTTGCCACTGCCATGAGGTATGAGTCGATGACTTCTCGGGCAGCACCAATCATCTTAAGTTCTCCGTGAGCGATCCAGGCGACGCGCGTGCACAATTTTTCCACCGCGCTGAGATCATGGCTGACGATGATGATTGTTTTTTTACGACGTTTGAATTCGAAAATTCTTTCGAGACACTTATGGATGAACGACTGATCGCCGACCGCCAGCACCTCGTCGATCAATAACACATCAGGGTTGACGTGTGTTGCGACAGAGAACCCCAGGCGCATGAACATACCGGATGAATAAGTGCGGACAGGATTGTCAATGAATTCCCCCAGTTCCGCAAATCGAACTATTTCATCAAACTTTTGGGCGATTTCATTTCTGGACAATCCGAGCATGATGCCGTTGATGAATACGTTCTCGCGACCCGATATCTCGGGATGAAATCCTGCTCCGAGTTCAATCAATGCGGAAAGTCTACCTCTGACCTCAACGGATCCGGATGTCGGTTTGAGAATTCCCGCGAGCAGTTTGAGGAGAGTGGATTTGCCGGAACCATTCGAGCCGATGATCCCGAATGTCTCACCTGGTTCGATGTCGAAGCTGACGTCTTGCAGTGCGTGAAACAAATCACTCTTATCCTCCCGCTTCCGCCAGATATCTCGAATGAACGTGCTCTTAACCGTAAGGAAATGACGCTTGCGTTGATGCTTGTGAAAAATCTTAGTCACATTCTGGACGCGAATCTGCGGACCGGACATCAGATTTCCTCCGAGAACGACACCTTGAAATGGTTGAATATCCGATATGAAAAGAATAGGACGATGATGGCGAGAACAAACACGGCGGTCAAGCCTTTCCAGGGGAGAGGCAAGTCGAACGGATACGCGCCATGATCCGACATTTTCTGCAGAAACATACGCTGATACGCCACCATCAGATGCGTGATAGGGTTACATTTCAGAATCATCACGAACTTCCTGGCTTTATCCGGAATCTGAAAGACGGGATAGATCACCGGAGACATGAAGAACCATAGGGTGATGAGGTTCCCGAGGATCTGCTGGATATCCCGGTAATGCACGGACAATGCACTCAACAGCAGCACAAGACTGAGCGTAAATAACAATTGGATCACGATGACACAGGGGAAGAAAATGAGATTCCACCCGGGAAGAACACCTGAAAGCAGAAGGAATCCGATCAGAATCGGCAAGGCCAGAAAAAAGTGGATCAGGTTGGACAGAATCGCAACGACCGGCAGCACCTCTGCCGGAAAGAGCACTTTTTTGACCAGACTCGCACCGCTGATGATCGAGTTGCAGCCTTCGAGAAGTGAAGAGGAGAACCAGATCCACGGCAGCAATCCGCAGAACAGGAAGACATGATAGTGTTCCATCGGATTACGCATGTAGACCGAGAACACCAGCCAGTACACCAGCATCAGCAGGAGAGGGTTCAGGAGTGACCACAGAAATCCAAGAACAGAGCCACGATATCGTGCTTTCAATTCGCGGGACACCAATGTCTGAATTAATGCCCTGTATCGATATAGTTCATGCAACCCTTCCCACACGGAACATCCTCCAGCCGGACCCCGAGACAGGATCCAAAGATCCGGATAGTAGCACCTGTGCGTCCGTTTGATCAAGCAATCACCCAATGTTGTTTAAATTCACCAAATTGACGGATTTACTCAAGTGGTATATACTTTTATATGGTGTTGACTCATTCTTGGATGGGATAAAGGGGGAGATATGGCAAGGACGATGGTTTTGTCTCTGTTGATCGCAGCCGGCACTTATGCGGGCTGGACTGAAACACAGCTCGCGACTGATGCACATCTGAACGGAGTGTCGATTCTGAGTCCTGCAGACGTCTGGGTTGCGGGTCAGAATGGGACAATCCTCCATCTCACCGGCGGCACATGGAGTCCGGTTACGACTCCCTCTACAAAGAATCTCAAATCGATCGCC
Organism: uncultured bacterium; assembly: GCA_964472395.1. Taxonomy (GTDB): domain Bacteria; phylum CSSED10-310; class CSSED10-310; order CSSED10-310; family CALFER01; genus CALFER01. Next base: position 5,754 of record CAYYMM010000033.1, read on the forward strand.
ATGCTCAGCCCGACAGAAGGATGGGCTGCAGGAAGCGAGGGAGTGATTTTACGATGCCAGGCTGGCGTGTGGACGGAGTTGACGCCGTTGGACGATCAGATCAGTTATGAAGATATTATGGCATTCGACAATATGAATGTGTACTTCATTGGCTATGGGTTCCTTCCCGGAGGCAAAGTCCTGCACTGGGATGGGACTGCCATCACGGAAGTATTTCAGATCGCCGGGAACTTGCAGGAGATCGCCGCGTCGGGCCCGGATAACATCTGGATTGTGGGATCTCAGAATCTCAGAGTCCATTACAATGGTTCAACTTGGACTCAAGACACATCCAATCTCCCGGAAGCCTGCAATCTCTGGGGAGTTACAACCGATGAAAACGGGTATCCAGTTATCTGCGGCAACCGGTTGCCTGATTGGGACAAATGCTACATCCTGACGGACACCGGAACGGGTTGGACAACCCTGTACAACGAGTATGAGCCGTGGATGCTGGCGATCGACATTTGTGAAACCCGGGGCTTTTCGGCCGGTAAGGATGGACGCCTGATCGAGCAGACCATTTTCGGCTGGCAACGGATCACCTCACCCTCGACGCGTCAGATCAACGAGATTAAAATGGCGGGTATGTCTTTCGGAATTGCGGTCTGCAATGACGGTCGAATTCTCGAGTATCGCGAACCATCCGTCGATATAGTTTTAAATCAGAGAATGTATCGGGCAAACGATGCATTTAGTACAACGTGTGTAATCACGAATCCTGGAGAACAACGAACCATTGACCTGTTCATTCTTCTGGACGTTTATGGTGCTTTCTATTTCTGGCCGGCCTTCTCATCCAATGTCTCATTCGAAACTCTGAACCTGACGGCGGGGGACGAGTATGAGGTAGACATACTGCCTGAATTTGCGTGGCCGACCGGAGTCGGTTCCGCCGATGGTATAATGTTCTGGGGTGCACTCATCGAGCAGGGAAATCTGCTTGCCTACGACACCGAAACTTTCGGTTGGGAATGACTGCTCTAACGGGCTATAAAAGCAGCAGCGAAAGCAGTGGTGATGGCCAGCCATAAGACGGAATCGACAGCCGCATCCGACGTCAGGCGTATAAATATAATTCTTTGGTGGTACATCACCAGATAGATCATGAAATACAACGGGACCACCACAAGTATCAGATCAGTTTTCGGTGCCTGATCCAACCAGATCGGCATGATCGAAACGAGAAGCCATGTGAAGATGAGTATGATGAATACGATCTGTGTTCGAAGTTTACCCAATCGGATCGGCAGTGTCTTTCGGCCGTAGACCAGGTCGAACTGATGGTCGCGGATGTCGAGCATGACGGAGCGACTCCACATCAGGATCGCATAGTAAACGAACATTAGACCCGGCGATCGAAGGGAATCAGGGAAATCCCGCGTACACAGAGGATACAGAACGATCATCGATGCCGCGAAAAGAGCAAACCAGGAGTCCTTGAGATAAGGATAATCGCGTATGCGTGTGATTCCGATGGTTGCAAGAATTCTGGGCACCGGACATGAGAACAAGAAGCCACCAGCCATGAAGAAGATCAGACATCCGACTGCGAGGAGTCCCGAATAGAGCGACAGGAGCAACGCGATCAGAGTCAGAACCAGTGTCGCTGAAATCCACTGACGTGGGTGCTCGTGAAAAGGATTGGCTCGCGAGTAGAAGCGAACCGGGGAGTGTTCAGTGGGAAAGAGCTCCGCGAGTGTCGACCAGTAAAACGCGAACCAGAATCCGAGAAGCGAATGGAGCGGGTCGAAGGTAACACCGAGCAGGCTGCCGGCAGATACGACCAACAAAGCCATCGCCAGGCTGAAGGCAATGTTGGTTCGAAGTGCAAATTTCACGATGGTATGCAGAATCGGAAACGGGAATGGAGCCATTGACCATCCGATTTCCTGAATTCGATCGATGACCTGGCGGATGACCCAACTGGGTGTCGAGGCTCCAGCAGTGACACCGATCGTGTGAACACCTTCAAGAGTGTGACGATCGAGTTCTTCCGGCGAACGGATCAGGACAGTTCGACAGTGCTCCTGCGCGAGATCGGCGAGACGCCGGGTGTTGGCACTCGATTTGCCCCCGACAATCACCATCAGATCGGATCGTCTGGCCAGTTCCAGCACTTCCTGTTGTCGATCGGACGTTGCGGAGCATATGGTATCGAACACGAGGCATTCATGCGAGATTCCCCGCACAACCTCGACGGTCTCATGGAAAATTTCAGAATTCTGCGTAGTCTGCGCGACAATACAGACACGACCGAGCGGTCCGACCAGACGGGCCTGATCCGGTCCTGAAACGACGTGACCTCGACCTTCGGCGTACCCGAGAAGCCCTTCGACCTCCGCATGCCCCGTATCGCCCACGATCAGGACATCGTATCCGCGGCGCGCATATTTTTTCACGATCGCCTGGACATGAGACACTTTCGGGCATGTCGCATTGCAAATCTTGGCATCATCCGCTTTCAGCTCTTTCAGTGCCTGAGGTGTTACCCCATGCGCGCGAATGATGATTGTCTTTCCGCCCACCGATTCGTCTGTTTCTAGAGCGGTGACGCCTCGCATCCTGAGTATGTCTAGCACCTGTTCGTTATGAATGAGGGGGCCCAAAGTCCGTACGGTATTGTCGGATTCATTGAGGATTTCGAGAGTCTTGTCGAGAGCGCGTCGAACACCGAAACAAAATCCCGCTGTTCGGGCAACACTGATTTTAAAGCGCATGTATGGGGTCAGAGCACCGCAAAATGGTCACTATTTGTTTTTGGAGGGGGGCGGTCCCGGCGGATTCGCGGTCGGGCCCTGCGTTGCTGACGGAATCAGAGGACCGGCATCACCTTCATGGTGTTTCGGTGGTTCCGATGCCCTCGCATTCATCGTCTTGGCATCCATATCGATTTTGCCCTTGTAGACAGCTCCTTCAGCCATCACGACCCGGGGAGCGACGATATCTCCGATGATCGAACCCGATGTGTCGATGTTGATTTTGTCGACTGCAATGATATTGCCTTTCAGATGCCCGAGGACGGATACGACCTTCGACTTGATATTGCCTTCCACACGGCCGTCTTCTCCGATAATGACTTCGTCATCAACATCCAGAGTTCCGCTGAAGGTTCCTTCAATCCGGACAGATCCATTGCCTTTGATTTCGCCATTGAAGACGAGGCCTTTGCTGATCAAAGTAACACCGGAGTTCGATGTCTGGTGAGGTGCCGGACGGATGGTCGGCGAAGGTCTTGGCGGCGGAGCGATGGTCTGCGGTTCGTAATGGGTCTGGCCGAATGAGGAATTTGAACCCGATCTATTTGCAGAATGATCTTCCTGCCCGCGAAAGTCCTCGGTGTTGTCCGGTCTTTTCTGGGGTTTACTAAAGATCGATATCATGATGTTTCTCCTATCGAATTCCGGGAATGATCCACGAAAATCCACGAAAGAATGATCTCGAGAGCGGGAAACGGGATTCGAACCCGCGACTTGCAGCTTGGGAAGCTACCACTCTACCAGCTGAGTTATTCCCGCCAGTTACGCACGCAAATCAGCAGGTTTCTTATAGCAGCAAAAGCGGATGAGCGTCAATACCCAATCGGGAAGTAGACGTGCTGATAAAACTCACTCGAGTTCCTGAATCAACCCGGGCACATCACGGTACTTCGGCTTCAGGGACTGAATTTCCTTGAGGATCGCCAACGCTTCATCGAACTCATCATTCATGCGCTTTGCGGCAGCGAGATCGTATTTCAGAGAGAGGATCTGTGGTTGGAGCAGCGAGTCGGATTTGAGTGCGCGGGTTAGTACTGTGATCGCTTTGGGATAGTCGAGTTTCTGGATGTAACATTGTCCAAGAAGACTGCTGCCCTCGACGGTCTTCCCGGGATGATCCACAGTCAGTTTGAATTCCTCGATCGCTTCGTCAATCAATCCCATCTCCATATAGGCGATGCCGAGATTGTAGTGGGTATCCACATCCCGCGAATCGGTGCGACTGATGAGTTCCTCCCGAAACTCCTTGACGACCTCCGCTAGATCATTGGTGAGCCCGTCGGCCGATGCGCCGACTGCAGTCGCGGATGCGACACCGTCTTCAGTCTCATTCAGGGCCGCATCGAGGTTCTTTTCAAGCAGAATCTGCTCGGTGGAATATGCGGAAAGATCCACGAGCGGCTGCATATCCGAGCTTCCCGAATCGGACACGAGCGCTACGGTATCGCCAATCGGCATGGATGGGACGCCGACCGGGGTCCCCCGCAGTCTCACGAGCCGATCCTGAATGATCTCGTTATTAGGCGCGAGCAACTGCGCTCGATTGAGAATTTCGACGGCTTCCTTGACGTTACTCCGTTTTACAGAAACATCCGACCTTCGGATCATGGTCTGCACGATCAGATCCTGCTGGCCCAGTTTCTCATACACCTCGATCAGGCGATCCAGTGACTCCTCATCATCCGGGTCCATGACCAATATCGACTTGAGGCGATCGGCGGCCTTTTCAAAAAGTCCATACTTCACAAACACGCCGGCTTCGATGCGAAACTCTCGAATGTTCTCTTCGGTCGGTTCAAGTTTGACAGCCGCCGGAGCCGCAGCCGATGTCTTCTCCTCGCCTTCAATCGCAAAGATATCATCTGCGATCTGATCACCGAGCATATCGACGGAATCCTTCAGGATTTCCTGGGAAAACACCGGAAGGGTTATCTTTTCGATTTCACTGGTATCGAAAATCGATTCCAAAGAGTTGAGGTGATCGATTTCAAAATCGTCACTGCCCAATTCGAGAACTTCGGTTTTCGAACTGGGCGTCTCTTTCACAAGCGATTCGAATGTCGGCTGTTCAACCAGCTTGCTGATTTCGATCGGGCGTCCCCGGAATTCGATCGAAATCTGATTGAATCGCTGCTTGACCGATACATCGTTAGGATCCATGGCAAAGAGGCGGTCATAGATGTTGTATGCCTCCTCCAGACGCCCCTTTTCGTAGTACAGTTCTGCGACCTCGAGATGGTTCTTCTTCAGATCGGCATCCCTATTCAACTTCTGATATATCTCGGATTTCTTCTCACGAATCGCAATATTCTTGGGTTCGATCGCCTGAAGCTGATCCAGGATTCCGAGCGCTTTTTGGTAATCCTCGTGCTCGATGGCTGTCTGGATGATCTCCTTGAGCAATCGGAATGCTTCGGGGTAATTGCCTTTTTTGATGTAAAGTGTCCCGAGAATCTCGTTGACACCTTCCTGACTTGGGTCGATCGATAAAACCTTCTGATACGTTTCGATGGCCGCATCTAATTCCCCGGATTCCATGCAGATCCGTCCCAGGGTAATCAGAGCCATGGTGTTTTCAGGCGATCCTTCAAGAATCCGGTTGAGGACATCGCGGGCTTCCGAAACGCGCTTTTCGGCCAGATAAACTGACACGATTCCGCGCATGGCGTTTTCATTGTTGGGTTGTTCTTTTAACGCGGATTCAAAACTCTTGATCGCATTGAACATATCCCCCTTCTTGACAAATCGCTCCCCGATCTTCACTCGTTCGGCACTGGCTTTCTCGCGGAAACCCTGTTTGGAGTACAATCCCGCCAACTGTTCACGAATCGCCAGATTCGAGGGATCCAAGTCGGCGATCTGACGATAGGAATCCAGGGCAGCTTCCGTGTTGCCCTCGTGTTCATGGTGGCGCGCGAGGAACTCGTATTGTGAGATAGCGTCCTGGATGAGTCCCTGATCGGAGTAAAGCTGAGCGAGCTTTTCATAGATACGAGTCAATCCCGGGTCGTAGCGCAGAATCTTTTTATAGATCGCCATCGCTCGGGGAATGAACCCTTTATCTTCATAATACCGGGCGGCTTTTTCATATTCGACGAGAGCTTCCTTGGTGTCTTTGATCTGGAGAAGAAGATCGCCGATCGCATTGTTCAGACTGGCCTCACCGTAGTCTTCCTGGTTCAGCTTACGGTATTCCTCGATCGCCTTTTCATACTGCCCTTTTTTAACATACTTCGCTGCATTCTTGAGAACTTTTTGTTTACTTTCCGCCATGATTCGACCTTCCCGTTGACTGCAGGTGATAGCAGTCAATCATACAAACGGATCTCGACGCAGTCAACAACGAGCCCGGATCGGTCTTCATGCCAGATTCGGATAACGACAGATCGAAACCTGCCGGGCATGATCCTGCTCAAGCTCGTCCATGTCCTCACGTTCAAACCGCATCCCGAACTCATCTTCAAAAGCCCGGACCATGGCGGATATGACGTCATCTTTTGAAACTGCCGCACCCATCGCTTCCATCAAACTGGTTACATGTCCCATCGAACCTTCAGTTCCCCGACACATCAGCTCGCGCCAGCGTTCCTCCTGATAGTCAAGCAGGATGGAACCATGCTGAAGAATCCCATTCTGCGTGCGTTTCTGTGCCGATCCGATAATTTTCCGATCGTCGATGGTGATTTCATATGCCGATGCTGCGGCAAAACATGAACTGATGCCAACCCGACTCGCTCGAGTATCAGCCGGCGCCATCTTGCCGTTCAAACCGAAAGCAGTCAGCATGCGGAGGAGTGCCGATGCGATTGTCCGGTAAGAGGTCATCAGATCTCCGATGAACGGAATTCGATCCGGAGGTCCACTGAGGCAGTAGGTTACTTCCAGATCATGGAAGACAGCTTTTCCCCCGGTCATTCTCCGAACGATCGGGATACCCTGTTGCCGACATCGATCGAGATGAATGTGGCGTTCCACCGCTTGAGCGTACCCGATTGACACTGCTGGCGGATCCCAGGAATACAGGCGTAATACGGGTTGAGACCGCGCTACGGCACTTGCAAGCAAGACCTCGTCTATACCCATATTCAGCGAGGCCTGCTGGGGAGTTGAAATGACCAGACGCCAGGGACTCATATCTTCTTAAGCGATCGATATGCCTCCAGTCCGGCAGCCAGCAGTTCGGAAGACCGCTCGAGATCTTCCCGTCTGAGCACATACGCCACTCGGACCTGATGCTTGCCGAGATCCGGATTGGAATAAAAACCGGAGCCGGGTGCGACCATGACGGTCTGATGTCCGGATTGAAAGTTTTCAAGCATAAATCGGGCGAAATCATCCGCGTCATCGACCGGGAGATTCACCATCATATAGAAAGCACCGCAGGGTTTCTGACAAAAAACGCCGGGAATCTGCCTGAGTCCTTCATAAAGGACATCGCGGCGCATCTGATATTCCTCGATTACCTCCGCCATGTAGGACGAAGGGGTATCCAGAGCTGCCAAAGCACCGACTTGCTCGATCGTCGGAGGACACAGCCTTGCCTGACCCATCCGCATGATTGCGTTCAGCAGCGGTTTATTGTGTGTCACGATACATCCGATCCGAGCACCGCAGGCGGAATAGCGTTTCGAGACTGAATCCACGAGAATCGCTCGATCACCCAATTCCGGAAAGGTCAGAATCGATGTGCTCTCCAATCCATCATACGTGAATTCTCGATAAACCTCGTCCGAAATCAGGTACAGATTTCGTTCAACAGCGAATCGGACGAGCGATTTCAGAGATTCACGAGAATACACGGCACCGGTCGGATTGTTGGGATTACACAGGAGGATACCCTTTGTCCGGGTGTTGATCCGGCTGGCGAATTCGGATACGGACGGGATTGCAAAGCCATCCTCAGCGCGTGTCGGAACTCCGATCACGTCGATTCCGGCGATTACACCAAAGCCGTTGTAATTGGTGTAATAAGGCTCCATTACCAGCACGTTGTCGCCGGGATCGGCGATGCCGAGCATGGCGAACAGCAGCGCCTCGGATCCGGCCGTCGTGATGAAAATTTCATTCTCAGTCGCTTCGACCCCATATTCAGCATAATACTTTACCAGCCCCTTACGATAAGCCAGCAATCCGTTGGATGGACCATACTCAAGCACATCGACCTGATAGTTCCGAATCGCATGTAGAAATGTGTCCGGTGTTTTTATATCGGGTTGACCGATGTTGAGATGAAAAACATGAATACCACGACTTTTTGCAGCATCTGAATACGGAATAAGCTTCCGAATGGAACTCGCCGGCAATAATCCCGCTCGTTTGGAAACGTTCATTTTATCCTCCAAGGCAGTTTGACTTAATTCGGTCGACCAAGACAGCACTCTTCCGGACACCCCGAGACGGCCCGAATCGAGTGAGTTCTCTCCATCCTGGTCCTGTTCCGAATCAGTCGTTCATCAAAGTGCGAATCAACGTGAACACGGTCAGGAAGAGAACAATTGCCCATGATACCCCAAACAGAATCCATCCATCAATCCGCATGATCCACTCTCCCCTTCGTGCGACTCCAGATGATCCGGATCAGAAAAAGCGTAATCCCGAGCATTGAAAACACCATGATCCGGGCTCCCCAGACGTATGGTCGATCCGCCTGTGCAACGGAACTCATCATCAAGGTCGGCCAGAACTGTTGATAAGACCAGACGATAAGCAGCGTAATCAGGAATGTGGGCGTGATGTATTTTATCACATAGCGGTAAAACCGGGGAACTCGCAGAAGCGATCCGGATTCGAGTTCCTTCCAGGCATTGTCGATACCATGGATCCATCCGAACAGAATGGTCTCGAAGGTCGCGAACACAACAAGAAAAACGGTTCCACCCCAGAAGTCCAATTCATCCAGGAATCCGTGTGCGAGGAAGAAAACAGCTAGATTCGAGGCAGCAAATGCGATCAACCCGACCAGAATGACCGAGCGCTTCTGGGCCATTCCAAATTCATCCTGCAAGAACGACATCATGGGCTGAATCAGAGACACGGAGGAAGTGATTCCGGCGAGAAAGAGAAGGATGAACCATAAACCGCAGAATAATTGTCCGAACGCCATTTTGTGGAAGATGAGCGGCATGGTGACGAAACCCAGATTGAATGTGCCGCCACCCGCAACATCACGCGCTCCCTGCGCCCCGAAGAACAGGAACGCTGCGGGAATCACGATCGAGCCCCCCAGGATCACCTCACAGAATTCGTTCATCGAACCGGCCGTCAGTCCGGACAATGCCACATCGTCGTCCTTCCTGAGATAGCTCGCATACGTCAGGATCACCCCGATTCCGACCGACAATGTGAAAAAGATCTGCCCGGCCGCCTCGAGCCATACTTTTGCATCGAGCAGTCGAGCGAAATCCGGATTCCAGACGAAACCGAGCGCGTCGTTGACGGTTCGGCCCTGGGTCGAAACATCAGCCGGATCAACAGTCAGAACACGGCCGGCTAGAATGATGCCGATGAAAACAAGAATCGGCATTGCGATCTTCGACAACCGTTCGATACCGCTGCGTATTCCGTACGAAATCAAAGCGAAGTTCAGCACGAAGGTGATGACGAAAAAGATGTAAGCGCTCCGGATGCCTGAAAAAAACTGATTATGCTCGATCCCCTGATACGCAGCCAGAAACGATTTCATCTGATTCTGATCCGCCGCGTCGAACAGATGGCCGGTGAAGGAATAGTAGGCATACCCGAGCGTCCACGATTCGATGTAGGTGTAGTAGATGAGGATGATGAACGGTCCCAGAATTCCGATCGAACCGAGGTATTTGGCCAGAGGGTGTTTCCAAAGTGACGCGAAGATACCGGGCGCAGTGCCGTGCCCATATTGCCCGCCGCGCCGACCAATGGACCACTCGATCCAGATCAGCGGGATGCCCAGTAAAAGGAACGCGAGCAAGTAGGGGATCATGAAAGCGCCTCCCCCATTCGCCGTCGCTTTTGCCGGAAATCTCAGGAAATTCCCCAGTCCGACCGCGCTGCCAGCAACCGCCAGGATGACGCCCATCTTCGACTTCCATCGCTCACGCTGCAATCCGGCCATCTTCCTTCCTCCTGATCAAAGCCCGGTTATCCCCTGAATCGTCCTCCGTAACGTCGCCAGACTCCGATCAACTCGAAAAACGCCTTCACGATGACACGCAGATTTGCCCCGCTGGATCGACCCGTGATCCGCGGAAAATGCGACACTCCGATTTGTTTGATACGGCATCCCGCACGGTGAGCCTGCAGGAGCATCTCAACATCGATCAACGCTCCATCTGAAGTCAGACTCATCCGCTCAACCACCGACCGGTCATACAGTTTGAAAGCACAATCTGGATCCCGAATGTTTAATCCCAGAATCAGCCAGATCGCCCATTCGTAGAGCCGGGCGTTGATCAATCGATGCATCGGATCCTGCCGACGTTTACGATAACACGAAACAACCGGATACTCGTCAACCCACGCAAGAACCCCCCGGATTTCATTGAAATCGAATTGGCCATCGCCGTCTGTGTAGAACACAAGATCACGGGTTGCTGCGCGAAACCCGCTCTTGAGTGCAGCACCATATCCCCGATTGCGATCATGATGAATCACCCGCATGAAGGGGATTTCAGCGGCCAACTCATCTAGTAGGAGTGAACTGCCGTCTGTGCTGCCGTCATCCACGACGATCAGTTCGGGATTCGAGGTGCAGCGAGGCAGCAACTCAGCAGCCAATCGAACCAGACGCTCGATGTTGCCAATCTCGTTGTGAACCGGGAAAAAAACAGAAACACTCTTCGAAACGATACTGCTCATGAAAGTGAAAAGTATCAGCTTGCAGAAAAAGTCTCAAATGAAGATCGTAACCCCACTCTGTCCTGATTGATGTACAGAGCTACAGATCACGTCCAGAGCGACCCAAGGGCGGTTGATTCTCAAGAATTCGGAATCGATTATCCGGATTATGTCGGGTCTTTCCGAACCTTGACGAAACTTACACCGATTTCATACTGATTGTACCCGACTCGATGACAGTGGATCACCTTTGAATCCGCGGATATCTTGCCGCCGCTTTTCATTTCGATCTGCAACTGCACGATCGCCTGCGGCGGAATGTAGATCTCGATCCGAACCAGTGCACCGCTCATGGACAGATTGACTGTGTATCCGGATCCCACCTGGACGCAGTTCATCAGTTTGTTGGCGTAATGATAAGACACGTTGGTACGAATCTGCTTCCTGGGATGCCGCCTTCTCTGTGTGAATTGCCCGGGTTCCGCCATATTTATGTCTCCACTGATTCTATTTATACCGAAATGAAAAATATCTCGCAAACCAATCCACCGAAATGCATGCCGATGTGATTGCGAGGAGCGAGGATCGATCAGATCCAGATTAATATTTCCTTGACTTCCCATCCCGCACACCCGATAATCCCAATTAATCCCAATTTTTCCCGGATTTTCCCAGGCTTTATCGGTTGAACGGGAAAACAAATCCGGGAATCACGTGAGGTAGAGCGGGGCCGCACGATGTCTTTGACGGGAATCTTCGAAAAACAGATCGACTCGAAAGGGCGTGTCAGCATTCCAAAACGGATGCGGGAGCGTCTCGGCGATGGTTCCGAGGCGATCGTGACCGTTCTGAAGATCGATTCCTGTCTTCAGATCTACCCCGCGGATGAATGGGAAGAACTGGTACGGCATATGGAACGATTGTCGCCGTTCGATGAACGGACCCGCTCACTGCATCGTTTTTGGGGGATGAGTACCGAGGAGATGAAGATCGATGCGGAGGGTCGAGTGGCACTGTCGCGAGATGCCAAGCGATACGCCGGGATCGAATCGGACGTCATGATTGTAGGTGCCATCAACAGGATCGAGATCTGGTCGACAGATCGGTGGCAGTCCATTCTCGAAAAAGCTCCAAGACTCGAAGACATGGCGAACTCGCTTTCGCCCAAATCAGAATGATCCTCACCTGGAATGGGAGGATTTGGGATGGTTCACCAGCCGGTACTCGAGCGTGAAATCACAACTGCGCTGTCTGGGTTGACCGGCGGAGTGATCCTCGACTGCACCTTAGGTGGAGGCGGCCACAGCGCTGCGTTACTGGATGCGACACCTCCGTCTGTATCGGTAGTGGGGATCGATCGTGATCCTGACGCAGTTGAGCATTGTCGCGCGCGCTTCGATGCTCATACAGACCGCTTTCGTGCAGTTCACGCAAGTTTTGGCGATGCTCCTGTCATCGATGCCGCCATCGGTTCGCGCCTTGTCATCGGAATCCTCATGGATCTCGGATTATCATCCTTCCAAATCGACGCAGCCGGGCGGGGTTTCTCATTCAGCGATCCAGCGTCACTCGACATGCGCTTCGATCCGACCTCAAGCGAGATGACAGCGCGAGAATTCATCCAAAAGGCCGGCTTCCAGGAACTCGCGGATGTCATTTATCGCTATGGCGAAGAGCCTCGGAGCAGACGGATTGCCCGTGCCATCATCGAAGCACGTGAGACTGGTCCGATCACTTCCGGTGCGCAACTCGGTGACATCATCCGTTCGGCCGTGCGATCCCGGGATCCGAGAATCCACCCGGCGACACGTACTTTCCAGGCTCTGCGGATCGCAACAAACCACGAACTCGATATTCTCGAACGAACCATCGATTGGGCCATCCCCCGACTCGCCCCTGCAGGCCGCATTGCGATTATCTCCTTTCATTCGCTCGAAGATCGCATCGTTAAAAACCGATTCGCTCGCTTCTCAGGACGCTGTCAATGTCCCCCGGATTTTCCGGTATGCCGGTGTGAACCATGTGCTTTGATTCGAGTATTGACTCGGAAGCCAATCGTTCCATCGGCTGATGAAATTCTGAAGAACCCGCGCGCCCGGTCGGCAAAGCTCAGGATCGCGCAGAAGCTAGAGGCTGTCGATGCGGCTTAGGATTCTGTTCGATTTCCTCTGGGTATTACTCATCTCTGGAATCTGGTTGACAGCGCTTGGACTGGTCTGGATCTCTGTGACAAAAACCCAGCTCGGCTACGAGATACACCGTTTGAAGCGCCAGCAGGATATGCTTTTGGAGAGGAACTTGCGATTGAAGTGCGAAATCGCCGCTCTGTACGATCTCGATAAATCACGCCATTTCGCACAGCAATCCGGGATGAAACTGATCGATCCGGGGACCATCGAGATCGTTGCGAAGGAGCAGCCGAAGTGAATCGCCGGATCCGTTTTGTTTTGGTGCTCGGCACACTGTTGATGGCTGGAATCTGTGCCCGTCTCGTCCATCTCCAACTACTTCAAGGCGCTATCTACGCTCGTGCCGCCTTCAATGAGCATTTCCGGTTGGTCAATCGGCAACCCCGACGGGGAAGCATCCTGGATCGTGAAGGGCGGATTCTCGCCGTCAGTCTGGCTTCCGATTCGGTATACGCCGATCCCAAAGTCATGCGGGATTCGGATAACATCAGCCGCCAACTCAGTGAGGTGTTAGACCTTCCCGCTGAGAGTCTCGCGAAATCGCTGGCACAGAAATCGCGTCGATTCTGCTGGCTGGCCCGCAATATTACACCTTCGCAATCCGAAGCTTTGCATCGTCTGAAACTTCACGGTGTGTTTTTCAGGAAGGAGAGCCAGCGGTTTTATCCGGCAGGGCCGGACACAGCCAGTCTGATTGGAATCACGACGATCGATGGGGAGGGGATTGAAGGCATCGAACGGACATACGACCGAAGGCTCAAGGGCACTCCCGGGATGGAACTGATCGCACACGATGCACTCGCCCGCCCGTATCAGGGTTCTGCGTTGATCATCCACGATTCTGAACATGGCTCTGATGTGCAGCTCACAATCGATCTGGCACTTCAGCATTTCGCCGCCGAAGCGTTGCGCAAGTCGATCGAATCCGAGCAGGCTTCGTGGGGCGCTGCGGTCGTACTGAATCCGAAGTCCGGAGACATACTGGCGATGGCGAGCGAGCCGAGTTACGAGCCGAATACATTTGAATCGACATCGGCTGAGCAACGGCGGAATCACTGTGTGATGGATCTGGTTGAACCGGGATCGACATTTAAAGCCGTCACCTTCGCAATCGCACTCGCCAATCGCCTCGTATCTCTGGAAGACCCGATCGATTGCCAGGGAGGGTCGCTCTGGATTGGGAACGCTCACTTCGAAGACTGGAAAAAGTTCTCGATTATGCCGGCGCGGGATGTGCTTGTTTTTTCATCGAACGTCGGGACCATTCACATCGCGCACCGAGTGGGCGGGTTGCAACTGAGCGAGTTCGCGAGACAGCTTGGATTCGGACAGGAATTACCGATCGAAATCCCCGGAATACAGAGCGGTTTTATCCGGGGCGGACCCAGATGGTCTCAGACCGCCACTGCATCGCTTTCGATCGGATACGGGGTTTCGACGACCGCTCTTCAGATGGCGACGGCATATGGGATCTTCGCCAATGGCGGATATCGCATAACGCCTCGCCTTGTGCTAAACGAGCCGCGACCACCCGCCGAACGGATGATCGAAGAAAGTGCCGCCGTAACTCTCCGGTCATTACTTTACGAAGTCGTCAGTCGGGGCACGGGCCACTTGGCCGACCCTGTGTACTACACCGCAGGAGGTAAAACAGGAACATCCCGCCGCTATGACCCCGCTCGCGGAGGGTATGATGAAGGATCCATCACATGCCTTTTTTCAGGTTTTGCTCCGGTCGATAATCCACAGATCGCTCTGTGCATCATTATCGATAATCCGAAACACGGCATCTGGGCGAGTCAAGTCGCAGCGCCGATATTCAAAGAGATCGTCGATCGCTCCCTGATCTATCTCGGTATCCCCGCGGACAAAGGAGTCGCAGTATGATCCTGAGCACCCTGATACAGGGTCTTCCCGATGTACATCTACTCGGATCGATCGATCCCGAAATTCTCGGAATCAGTACCGATTCTCGCACTATTCGTTCTGGATACCTGTTTGCCGCACTGCCCGGCAACGTGACGAATGGGCATCAGTACATCTCACAGGCGATCGATTCCGGAGCATCGGCTCTGCTTGTGGATTCGTCGCATCTCCTCCCGTCTGAGCTTCCGATCCCGGTCATCCGAGCCCATGATTTACGGCGTGTGTTGTCGACTATTTCTGCGCGTCATTACGGATTCCCATCGCGAGAAATGAAGATGATCGGTGTGACCGGCACGAACGGCAAGACCACCACGACCTACCTGATTGACGGAATACTCAGGCACAATGGCATCAGCGGAGGAGTGATCGGTACCATTGGAGCGCGATTTGCAAACCGGGAAGTCCCGACGGAGGCGACAACGCCGGAAGCTCCTCAACTGCACAAGATTCTATCCGAGATGCGGCATGCGGGTGTGCAGGTCGTCGCCATGGAAGTGTCGTCTCATTCGCTCGCGCTCCATCGTGTAACCGACATCGACTACGAGATCGGGATCTTTACGAATCTCACTCAGGATCATCTCGATTTCCATGGCACTCTCGACCGGTACCTCGCCGCAAAAGGGCTCCTGTTCCAGTCGCTGGTTCCGCGGCAATCATCCACTCCACGAGTCGCCGTCATCAACCGCGACGATCCCGTGTTCGATACGATTCGCCGGTTCGTACCGACTGGATGCCATCCGATTTCGTACGGATTTCACCCGGATGCCGATCTTCGGGTCCGGATCATCGAAATGACCCCGATGACTTCATCCTTCGAGGTGACTGGGCGGTTCGGCGTTCACGAGATATCTCTTCCGACTCCGGGCCGTCACAACATCATGAATTTCAGCGCGGCATTCTGCGCATGCTGTGCAATCGGAATCGAACCGTCCGATGTTGCAGCGGCAGCGACTCGCCTGAGCCCGGCCCCAGGACGAATGGAACAGATCGATGTCGGGCAGCCTTTCCTGGTAGTGGTCGATTACGCCCATAGCCCGGACGCACTCGACAATCTTCTGAGTTCTCTCAGACCACTCGTTCGCGGACGCCTGATCTGTGTGTTCGGATGTGGAGGCGACCGGGACCGGACGAAACGGCCGCGCATGGCGGAGGCGGTTGCGCGGCATTGTGATCACGCAATCGTCACTTCGGACAATCCGAGGACGGAACCCCCCGAAGAGATCATCGTCGAGATTCTTCCGGGGATTCCGCCGGGTTTCCCGTCGGCGGTCATGGTGGATCGTCGCGAGGCCATTTTCGAAGCGATCCGGATGGCCGAACGGGATGACGCGATCGTAATCGCCGGAAAGGGGCACGAAGATTATCAGATCATCGGACGAACCAAGCACCACTTCGATGACCGGGAGGAGGCTCGAAACGCTTTGATCCGGAAAGGGTTCACGGGGTGAATCGAGCCGCCGAGCCACACCGGACCAGTGATCATGGCATTCTGATTGTGTCTTTGATCATGGCCGGAGTTGGGGTGCTGATGGTGTATGATGCAAGTGCTGTATCAGCGGCTCTGCGCGACAAATTCTCCGATCAGTACTACTTCCTCTTCCGGCAGGCTCTATGGCTGTTCGTCGGCATCATCACGATGGTGCTGATGTCCAAGACTCCGATCGAATCGATTCAGCGGTTCATTCTTCCCGCATTGCTGCTGAACATCATTCTGCTCATCATGGTGCTCGTGCCTGGAATCGGCGTTGAGGCTGGGGGGGCAAGGCGCTGGTTGAGAATTGGGCCGGTGTCCATGCAACCGGGCGAACCGATCCGATTGTTGCTGTTGATGTATCTCGCAACCTTTTTTCAACGCAAGCGATCGGAGATCCGGTCGCTCCGACGCGTTCTGTTGCCGGTTTCGATCGTCACCGGATTGGTCGCATTCCTGCTGATTCTTCAGCCCAAGGTCAGTTCAGCGCTATTAATCACCGTGCTGGCGACGGTTCTATTTTTTGTGGCTGGGATTCCCGTCTGGCAAATGCTCGTTCTCGGTTTGTCTGGACTTCCCCTCCTGGCCCTCAACCTCGATCGCTTTCATTACATCTATCAACGATTGACGGCGTGGCTCGATCCCTCCAGTCATGTAAAGGGACTGGCCTATCAGTCCACACAGTCTTTGATTGCAATCGGCTCCGGAGGCTTCTTCGGTGTGGGACTCGGGCAGGGGCGGCAGAAGATGTTTTATCTTCCGGAAGCACACACCGATTTCATCTTTTCGGTCATCGGAGAGGAGCTTGGATTCATTGGTGCCA
This sequence comes from uncultured bacterium, assembly GCA_964472395.1. GTDB lineage: Bacteria > CSSED10-310 > CSSED10-310 > CSSED10-310 > CALFER01 > CALFER01. Next base: position 22,773 of record CAYYMM010000033.1, read on the forward strand.
TGGCGCTTCTCGGCGGATTCACATTTCTCTTCATCCGAGGTATCCAGCTCTCCCTGCGCCTCGATCAGTATGTCGACAAACTTCTCGCCTTCTCCATGACAACCCTCGTACTGTTCCCGGTTTTCGTCAACACGATGGTCGCCACCGGACTGTTTCCGGTCACTGGAGTACCACTGCCACTGATCAGTTTTGGCGGATCGGCTCTTGTCACGGACATGACGGCTCTGGGTATCTTATCCGGCCTCGCCAGGAAGCTTCCGTCATGAACCGCTCACCATATGTCGATCTGCTTCGAAAGTTTCGCGGATTCGTTCGCTGGAACCAGCCCCTCGCTCCTCTTACTTCATGGCGGATCGGCGGACCGGCCGATTGTGTGGTTCACCCCGCCGATTCGGAAGCACTCGCCAGCCTCCTCCAATCGCTCCATAACACCGATCTCCCCTGGATCGTTCTGGGAAAAGGCACCAATCTCCTCTTTGCCGATTCCGGTTTCCGGGGTGTCGTCATCCGATTGGGATCGCCATTTTGTGATATTCAGATGGAGGGACAGGAATTAGTCGCGGGTGCCGGTGTGGCGCTGGTCAAACTGGTGAGATATGCGGTATCGAGGCGATTTTCGGGCATCGAGAGGTTGATCGGCATACCAGGCTCGTTCGGCGGTGCAATCTGGTGCAACGCCGGTGCGCACGGTCAGAGTTGCCTCGATCACATTATGACGATCGAAGGAATTACACGATCCGGCGAGTGTCTCAGGACATCGAACTTCACAAAAGCGTATCGCTCACCGCCATTTGGAGATACTCATATCATCACGGGAGCGCGCCTCAGGTTGTCATTGGGCGATGCGAGGGAACTGAGAACCGTCATGCGCGTGTTTTTGAACACCCGTCGTGCATCCCAACCGCTCACCGAAAGAACAGCGGGATGCACGTTCAGGAATCCACCGGATGCGGGAGCCGGTCTGTTGATCGACCGGGCCGGGTTAAAAGGTCTTCGCCATGGCGGTGCCAGTGTTTCAACGATTCACGCCAATTTTCTGATCAATGACGGGAATGCCACCGCAACTGACATCATCGCGCTGATGCGTACAATCCAGCGGATTATCTATGAGATTCATTCGATTCTTCTGAAGCCGGAAGTGCATGTAGTGAGCGAGTTCGGAGAGAAGATCGAGGTGACCCCGTGAGATATCCCGTGATGATGTGGCCGTTCATCATCATCGTCTTTGGTGCTGCGATCGCGGCATGGTCCTTCGTTATGTTCGATTCTGATCTTTTGCGGGTACAGGCAATCCACGTCACAATGGATCATCCTTTCACAAGTCGAGATGGGAACAGAATTCAGGAGCTCCTCATGGGCTTCTTCAATGAGTCTCTGTACGTCCTGTGGCGTACGGATCTCAGCAGCATCATCTCGGAGTTCCCTCAAGTAGCCTCATCTTCGGTTCACATCAAGATTGATGGTTCCGTCGATGTTCGGCTCTCAATCCGCAGACCGATGGTATCGATCCGCTCCGGAACAGTGCAGATTGCTTTGGACGAAACCGCTCATCCGTTTTTGCATGAATCGGAGAGTCCGGAACTGATGGGTATTTTGCTGAGACCGGAGGTGGAATCCACCGATCTGTTGAATCCCAGTCCCGAACTCCAGGCTTTTTACAGCGCATCGGTGTATCTCAGCAAAAATGCATCCGAACCGATGCGCCAGTTCATGATTCTGGACGGATCGAAACCGAATGAGGTCCGCCTTGTGAACGCTTCCGGAACCACGCGGATCCGTCTCGGACTGCGGGCCCCGGAAACATGCCTTAGGCGACTCGATGACTATATGAAGGGTCGAGCATTCGCACCCTCGACGGAAATCGATCTCCGGCTGACCGATCTGATGGTAATCCGGCCATTGAAACATGAACCGGAGGCATTCAATGGTTGAAACGACGCGATATTCAGTCGGAATGGATCTTGGGACCACCAAACTGGCCATCGCACAGATTCAACAGACCGGAGTGAATCCTCCCGAGATCATTGGATTCAGTCAGCAGCCCTGCCGCTTTCTGAAAAACGGCCTCATCACTAATCTCGATCCGCTCATCGAAGCCTTCAATCATTGTCTGTCAGAGATTCGAAGTCTGTCGCACATGCCGGTCAGGCAGGTCGTGATCAACTGCACGACCGGGAACATCTTTCCCGAACACAACGAGGGCTGGATCGAATTTCCGAAGCGTCGAGAGATACTGACGAAACATCTGGATGAGGTTCACAGGAAGGCGCGGCCCGAGGATCTGCAGACGGGCAGGGTACTGATCCATGAAACTCCCGAGCAATATTGCGTTGACGATCAGGGGGATATTGATTCACCGATCGGCATGATGGGTCAAAAACTCGGTGTTCGGATGCGACAGATTTTCGCTGAAGAAATCGACATCCGGAATCTCGTTCACAGCATCGCCAAATGCGGTCTCAGAGTCAGCCATGTTGTTGCCGAACCGTATGCGCTGACCGAATCGCTCCTCACTCAGGACGACCATGCATTTGAGTTCTGGCTGATCGACATCGGGGGCAAGCACACACAGTTAGCAGTGGTGGATGGACACGCAATCACTCCTCTCCCGCTGCTTCATTTGGGTGGAGACATCATCACATCCGATGTTTCGATCGCACTCAAGACCCCCGTCAAGGAAGCTGAGCGGATCAAGGTCAAGCATGGATGCGCTCGCAGCGACATGGCTCAGGATTCGCTCCTGATTCAAATACCCGGGTTAGGAGGCATGGTACCGACATCCAGCATTTCGCAACAGTTGCTGACCCAGATCATTCAACCGCGAGTCGATGAGATTTTTGAAGAGATCTCGCGTTCGTTCCAGTCCAACTGGCGCCGAAGTCAGCGATTTGCGGGAATTGTGATGAGTGGTGGAACGAGTGATCTGGCAGGGATACGTGAACATGCGGAAGCACATTTTCAGACCCGGGTCATTCCGGGCACACTCCGCGACATCGGAGGATTGAAGGATATAGCCCCCTGCAGTGAATCGGCACTCGCCGTCGGCCTCGCTCTCTACGGACTGCGACATCCCCGGCAGGAGTTTCCGATCCCGCAGAGTCGATTTTCATTCATGGACAGATTGAAACATTGCTTTAACTGGTTCGGAGGAGGAAGTGATTTATGAAGTATCAGATGGATGACAGCCAGCAGAAAGGCGCTCGGATTCGCGTCATCGGCATCGGTGGTGCCGGATGTAACGCGATCAACCGGATGGTCGAGATGAACATACCGGGAATTGATTTTATTGCATGCAATACCGATCTGCAGGCGTTGACTCGATGCCGCGCGAATAACCTGTTTCAACTTGGTGCCGACATCACGCACGGACTCGGCACCGGCGGAAATCCGCAAATCGGTTATGAATCGGTGCTCGAGGAAGAGGAAACCATTCGTAAGTATCTCGAAGGTAGCGACATGGTGTTTATCACAGCGGGCATGGGAGGCGGAACCGGGACCGGCGGCGCGCCGGTTGTGGCCAGAATCGCCCGCGAACTCAATATCCTCACCATCGCGATTGTCACCAAACCATTTCAATTCGAGGGTCGTCGAAAGATTGAAGTGGCCGAAAACGGGATCCGCGATCTGCAGGACAATGCGGACACGCTGATCGTCATTCCTAACCAGCGTTTGTTGAACGCCGTCGAACCCAATACCACACTGAAAGACGCTTTCCGCCTGGCGGATGAAGTTCTCTGCAATGCGGTTCAAGGCATTTCCGAACTGATCACGTTTCCCGGCCTGATCAATCTGGACTTCGCAGATGTTCGGACTGTCATGGCATCCATGGGAAAAGCACTGCTCGGTTCGGGTATCGGCCGCGGAGAAAACCGGGCGGCTGAAGCCGTACAGCGTGCCATCCGTTCGCCTCTTCTGGAGGATCTCTCCATCCAGGGAGCGCGCGCAATCCTGATCAACATTGTCGGGGGTGAGGATCTGACGTTGAATGAGACGACAGCTGCGGTCGAGATGATTCAAAGGGAAGCGGACAAGGATGCGAACATCACCATGGGCGCGGTCATCCACGAATCGTATCGTGGCACGCTGAAAGTGACGGTGATCGCGACGGGGTTCGATGCGACACGAGTCAAGGAAATCCCGGCTTCTCGAGTGACCTCGCTCCAGATATTAAGCGGAGGTTCCAATATCGACACATACGCACTTGCCGATGGATATGACACTCAGGTTGCGGTATCCGGGCGGTCGTCCGGGGCTTTTGAGCGCTCCGCCGCTGGGGGCGGTCGTGCTGTCACACCGGCCTATTCACCTGCCGGTATCACCTCTGCGCGTCCGATCGCTTCCGGACTCGCCTCGGCAGCTCGTCTTCAGGAGGATCCCGTTCTCGATTCTGAGATCAACTCCTCTCCACGCGAGATGCTGAATCCCGTCCTGTTCTCCGGACATCCGGAACAACCCGAGCTGGAGTATCCGTCGCCGGTGGAAGTCGAGCGAGACCGGTTACCTCCGTATTCCCCGCGAAATCTGTCATCCGGATCCTTTCAGCGAAAGGTCGGTGTTGACAACGATTCATATCCGGTCGACACATCACATTATATGATACCTGCTTTTCTGCGTCGGAAAGCGGATTGAAGGGAGAATTGAGACACTCTCTCAGACACCGATATCAAGAGATTCTTTCACGTGAGATCCGTCGGATTCCACTCGGTGACGGGACGGATCTCCGTATCGTGCTCTTGTTCCCTTCCGAATACCGGATTGGGATGGCCAATCTGGGATTTCAATTGATATATGCGGCCTTTAACTCAATTCGCGGTGTCCAGTGCCACAGGGCATTTCTCCCGTCTCCCTCGGATATCTGCATTGCCGAACGTGAATCACTGCGTTCGATCGAGACCTTCGAGCCCATCAATGCGTACGACATCGTTGCATTTTCGCTAAGTTATGAGAATGATCTGCCAAATGTCCTGAAAATGCTCCGACTCGGACGAATTCCGGTCATGCAGGTGGAGCGGAATTCTTCGAATCCGCTCGTTATCGCCGGCGGGATTGTCGCGACATTGAATCCTGAGCCGATTGCTCAGGCCTTGGACGCGGTCGTGCTGGGTGAGGGGGAAGCCACATGCAGACTGCTGGCGAGAGCAGCAATCGAAGCCTGGTCGGGAAGGCGCAACCGGGATGATGTGTTGAGGCGATTTTCCCACCTTCCGGGTGTGTATGTTCCGTCGATGTATCGCGCAATTTATAATCAAAGGGGCATGTTCGCAGGTTTGTACCCTGAAAGCGGGGCTCCAGATCGGTTGACCAGGGGGGTCATCGGGAATCTGGATGATTGGCCGGGCTCGCGAGTGATCCATTCTCCCGACATCGAGTTTTCTGATCTGCATATTGTGGAAGTGTCGCGAGGATGTTCGAATCATTGTCATTTCTGCATCATCCCGAACGGATACTCGTGTTATCGATACCGATCGGCAGCATCCGTGATCGAGGAAGCGTCACAAGGCCCCGGTCATTTGCGAATCGGATTGATGGGAGCCGGCACGGCAGATCACCCAGATCTGCATTCCATTTGCAGCTCATTGCGTGCAGCCGGACGCGCCTTTTCGTTTTCCTCACTGCATGCGTCCGAGATCGGGGGGACTTTTATCGACTTGGTACGGTTGACGGGTCCGAGAACATTGACGATCGCCCCGGAAGCGGGATCGTGGCGGAGGCGGAAGAAGCTGGGTAAACGGGTAACGGATGAAGAGGTATTTGAAGCCGCTCGAATTGCCGCTCGCACAGATATTGCATATCTTAAAATGTATTTCATGATCGGTCTTCCGGGTGAGACGGTTTCGGATATTGAGGAAATTGCAGTGTTCTGTACATCTGTGCTTCATGAGATTCATTCGATTCAGAAAGGAACCCGGCACTCCTTACGGTTATGCGTTTCGGTATCCTGCTTCGTTCCCAAACCGCACACAGCGTTTGAACGGGCAGTCATGCGAAGTGAGCACGATTATCGCGATCGGATGACGTATCTTGTCACGGCCATGCGCAAAATTCGTCACATCCGACTCACACTGGACAACCCGAAATCAGCATTCATTCAAGGATTGATTGCACGTGGAGATCGCCGTCTGATTACCACTCTCGACATGATCGCTTCCGGGGAGCAGAACTGGCGACAGGTTCTCCGTTCCGAACGGGAGATTGTCGAACGGCATGCATTCACGCGTCACGGACGTTTGGATCCTCTCCCCTGGGATCATCTGCGAGTTGATCCGGAAAGAGCATGAAAACGCAGATGCATCATGTGGGACAACGCTGGATCTCTTATCTGGTTCTCGCCACGGGCGCACTCATCACCCTCATGTTCTCGACTTATGCCCTGATCAAGATATCGAAGGCTAATCATCGATATCAGCATGAAATCCTGTCGACTCACCTGGAAAATCTCGCGAGTCGACTCGAACTTCCATTATCCGAGGTTTATCGGAGCGCACTCATCACCTCTAATTCATTGGCTTTGAGGCGTTTTCTGATCAACATCAATCAGGACAATATCAGAACTCCCAACGACAATCTCATCAGTTCGTTCAACGACCTCGCCCAAAAATGGCACACTCTTTCTGCTGATTCACCCGATGTGCTGTCGGTCACCGATAGTCTCGAGGCTCGATTCCTAAAAGATGTCAAAGCCTATTCGAACGGGCTTATTGATTCAATTCTGGTGACGGATGTGTTCGGCACTGTCCGGGTAGCGACATCCAAACCGGACCGGTTCATGTATTTCAGTGAGCCTTGGTGGCAGGAAACTCTTCTGGCTCCCCCCGGAGCCGTGTATCTGTCGCCGATCAACCCGACGACTCCGACTCCGTCCATATGGACTTGGAGCATCCCATTGCGGACGGATGACGGCGTCGATTCCGTTGGGATCATCCGGTTCGATATCCGGATCGGCAAACTACTCGAGCATGTGCTGACAACCGAAACGACTCCGGATATCATTTCGCACATCATCACGCAGGAAGGTTTAATCTATCCGCCCGTTCTGCAGGATTATCGAATCCCGCTCCCCACACTCGTCAATTATCCATCCCTCGAGATCATGGTGAGACGCGATGAGACCAATTTGATGCTTCAAGGTCGTCATTTTCAATTCAAATCGAACGACGGATTTCAGGGGCATGACTGGCTGCTGGTGGCCATCACACCGTCTGAACCATTGCTCAGTCTGAGCAATCGATCGGTTCAACAGGTTTTCTTTCTCGCATTCTGTTGTTTCTGCTTCATTCTAATTACGGTGGTGCTCGTCGATCGCGGCAGTAACCGACCGCTCAGCATGATCGACCAGACGATTCATGCGATCAATCTCGGGAATCTAAAGGCGCGTTTGCCGATTGAAGGTTCCAGTGCAGTGCAGAATGTCTTTGTCGCGTTCAACTCCATGATATCCAGATTATCGGACCGGGTGACCCGATTGCAGATACAATCTGCCCGGAGCGCGCGCGAATTGGATTTGATTTCCGAGTTTTTACGTCATGGAAGCGCCAGACGAGAGCGGCAGGTGATCCTCGAGTCACTCCTGCAGATCGCTATCCGGCACAGCCGTGCGGAAAGCGGAATGGTGACGCTATATTCTGAAGAGAAAAGCGAGTTAATTCCTGTCGGGCTGTATTCGATCGATCCGGGTATTCCGCGTATTCTGATCACTCTTGTCCAGCACGCTTCTCCGCAGAATCCGATTTTTCTATATGCCTGGACACATACTGAAGGAAGGAACATCTGGGAGCAGGGATATCAGGTGATCTGGGTTACCCCGATTCTGGCGGATGCCAAGGCGATAGGGCATGTCATCCTGCTGTTTAAACATGCTCCGGAAGAGAACCTCGGAGCAGACGCCCTCATCGGGATGCTCTGCCGCATCACCACATTGTTATTGCGGGAAACCGATTGATTGAATCTGGTCGATAACATGATCCGCGAAGTGTCGCTTGGACATCAGGGGCAGATCCCACCGATCTCCAGATTTCGACAGAATAAATCCGGTGTTCGTGGTCACTTCGAATCCAGCATCGTGTCGAGCAATATCATTTGCGACGATCAGATCAAGATTCTTCGAGATCAATTTTCGATGCGCTTCCGGTTCAGGATCGCCACTCTCTGCAGCAAATCCGACAATGATCTGATGTTTACGGCGTTTGGAGATTTCCGAGAGTATATCCGGAGTCCGTATCAGATTGACGACCGGTTCGGGTGCGGCAGATTTCTTGATTTTACGATCATGCCGGATTGAAGGGGACCAATCGGCGACGGCGGCAGCCATGATAAGAACATCGGAATGGTCGAAACGGACCGATACTTCATTGAACATGTCAGAGGCGGATTCCACACGAGTCAGCTCAACGGATGGATGCGCAATGCAGGATGAAGGACCCGACACAAGCATGACCCTGGCCCCGCGTTCGACTGCGGCGGCAGCCAGAGCGTATCCCATGAGACCGGAGGATCGGTTCGAGAGGAACCGGACCGGATCGAGTGCTTCCCGGGTTGGTCCTGCCGTGATCAGAACGGTTTTTCCGTTCAGATCTTTTCTGCGGGAAAAAACGACGGCAGCCGTGTCAACGATGACGTCCGGATTCTCCATTCTGCCTTTTCCCGAGTGACCGCACGCGACCTCACCTTCGGAAGGACCGATCACATGAACTCCGCGGTGCTGCAAGAGCGCGATATTATCGTGCACAGCGGCATGACCATACATGCGCGGATTCATGGCCGGTGCAATCAGAACAGGTGCGGGGGATGCCAACAGAAAGGTGGTTGCAAAATCATCTGCGATGCCGTGTGCAAATTTCCCGATAATGTTGGCCGATGCGGGTGCAATCAGCACTCCGGATGCTTTATCCGCGAGTGCGGTGTGTGCAATGGCAGCGTCCGTATGCAGATCGAACATGCCTCGAATGACCGGCAACCCGGTCAGAGCTTGAAATGTAATGGGACCGATGAACTCTTCCGCATGTGCAGTCATGACGACCTGCACTTGAGCCTTTCTTTTACGCAGTAACCGGACAATATCGCAACTTTTATATGCCGCGATTCCCCCTGAGACGATCAAAACAAGGGTCTGGCCATCGAGTGTTGGGGAATCCGAGCGGTAATCCGGCATATCGAAACCTCTATCGATGTATGCAATCAATCCTCTTCGACTGGATCTTCAGCGTCCGTGTCGTCCCCCTCATCATCATCTTCTTCCGGCGGATCCGCGATGACTTCCGGAAAATCCAACGATTCCCGGGCGAAAGCGACCGGAATCAATTCCTCTTCGGGTTCCGGGGGAAGTTCAGATTCCGGGTCGGCATTGAGGTCGACGACGATCTTCCCGCTGACGAAGTCTTCGAGTGCCAGGGTTGTGACCTTGACCGATTTTCCTTCGAAGAGCGTTCGAAGTCCCTTCTGGAGTTGTTTTGCACGTTTGGCAACCACCAACACACCCCGGTACCGACTGTCCAATGTATTTAGAAATGTTTCAACGGCTTTCAAGTTCATGGTCGATTTCCTCTCTTTCACCAATACCCGCTGATATCTCTATCTGAAAATTTCGAACTCGGCAATGCTCCGCGATCATGATGGATCGGACGCGCTCGACGGCCGAGAGCAGATCGTCATTGACGACGATGTAATCGAAAAGCTGATACTGCTGCATTTCCCTTCGAGCATTCTGGAGTCGTGTCTCGAGTGCTTGGCTGGATTCCGAATTTCGGGCACGGAGCCGGGTTTCGAGGATATCGAGACTGGGAGGCATGATAAAAATGAAAATGGCGTCCTTCAGCACCGAGCGCATCTGGGCAGCGCCCTGGGTATCGATATCGAGAATGACGTCGAAGCCCTGGTTGAGAAGATCTTCGAGATCACTGCGACGGGTCCCGTAATGATATCCGTGAACAACTGCGTTTTCGAGAAACTCCTGTTGGGATTGCATCCTGAGAAAATCTGGTTCGGATATAAAATGGTAGTGATCCAGATCAGACGCTTCGTTCCGCGGGGGGCGAGTGGTGTATGAGATCGAATGGCGGAGGTTTTTGAAATGTTCGAGCAAGGTGTGGATGAGGGTGGTTTTGCCGCCCCCGCTCGGGGAAGAGAGAATGACACTCAAACCCTTTTGTTTCATGATGATCGGTTCTTTTCTGAGATGGGGTCGGTCAATCGTTGCACGATGGTTTCGGGATGCAGCCCCGACAGCATCACAAGACCCGTATCCAAAAGCACCATCGAGCGTGTTTTCCGGCCCTGCGTAGCATCGATCAACTGATCGCGACTCTTCGCCAACTCCCTGAATCGCCGCATCGGAGCGGAATCCGGATTCAAGACCGCTACAATACGCTCGCGAGCGAGATGGTTGCCATAACCGATATTGAGCATTCCAGGAAATCGCTCACTATTCGACATTCTGCACCTGCTCGCGAATCCGGTCGATCTCGACTTTGGCGTCCACGACTGCTTCGGAGATCTCCCGTGAGATGCTTTTTGAGCCGATGGTGTTGATTTCGCGATTGAGTTCCTGAAGGACGATATCTGCGGTTCGTCCAGCGGGCCCGACTGATGCCATTAAACTTTTCATACGAATCAGATGGGACTTGAACCGCACGATTTCCTCTGTGATGTCCGCTCGCATGGCCTGAATGGCAATTTCCTGATCCAGGCGTCCGGAATCGACTGTCTCTCCCTGGAGTTCGTTCCGAATGAACGTGCGTATTCGATCGGCAATCAGCTTTTTTTGTTGTTGGGCCAGACCATCAATCCGGTGAATCAGAGTATCGAGTTGCTCCAGGCGCGGAATAAGATCCCTCCGAAGAATCTCGCCCTCCGTCTCCCGGGCTTTGACCAGAGCACTCACCGCGCACCGAATGGTTTTTTGCAGCAACGGCCAGAGTCCGTTCAATGCCTGATTATCCGGCAGGTGAGTCATGAGTTCCGGGATTTTTAGGAGCGATTCCGCCGTTAATCCCATCGGAATGTCATACTCGGTGGACATCTGTCGGGCGATGTCGAGGATCTGGGAGGTGAGTCCTTTGTTGCACGAGACACGAAAGAAGTCGAGCGGCAGGGACATCACGTCGATCGAAACATCAATCTTTCCCCGACTCACATCGGACAGAATTTCCTGTCGGATCAGCGATTCAAAACACTGCAGAATCCGAGGCATCCGTATCTGGACCTGAATCGTCTTCTGGTTCACGCTCCGGATGAAGACATTCAGCTCGACACCTCTTTCCTGTAGGCCGAACTCTCCGGTTCCTGTCATGCTGCGGATCATACGACACCTCACATCTTTGCTGCCGATTACCGAAAGCAGTTGTATGTTATTATGTGATTCGGTACAGTCAAGCATGACTTAGGATTGGATGGATCATGAGCAAGCAGAAACCTAACAACTTCGATGGAGAGCATGATGTATGAATGCAAAACTGATGATAGCCCTACTGATGACATGTGTGGCGGTTTTCGCTGTAAGCGACAGTACGCTCGCACAGGACAACTACGAAGAGGCCTATAAACTCGCAACAGCCGGCAAACATGCGGAGGCGATTCCGCTTCTGGAAGAGCATTGCAATAAGTATCCTAAAGATCCCAAGGGCGGAAATCTGTTGGCCCAGTGTTACATCAAGACCAAGCAGGTCGAAAAAGCTTCCGAGCGTTTGGCGGTGGTCCTAGAACACCACCCGGAAGATGACAAATCGCAGTTTTTAATGGGCACTGTCCTGCAATTGCAGAAGAAAACGGAGAAAGCGCTGACTCATTTTGAGCTGGCAGCCAAGGCGAAACCGGAAAACGGAACTTATCAGTATTACTATGGCAGCGTTCTGCTTCAGATGAAAAAACTGCCTGAAGCTGGAGAGGCTCTCGAAAAAGCCGTTAAAGCAATGCCGAACGACCCGAAAGCCAATCTCGACTACGGCCGTCTCTTCGTCCTGACCGGCGACTATGAAAGCGCCGCGTCACACCTCCAGATCGCGGCGAAATCTGATTCGACAAAAGCACTGGCTCTCCCCTATCTCGGCATCGCCCAACTCCAGACTCAGAAGTATGATGATGCCATTGTCACCTTGACTCAGGCAACGGCAGCCGACAAAACAGATCCGAAGCTCTTTTTCAATCTCGGTCAAGCCTACGATGCAAAAATCGGCGATAAACCGCAATCTCCGGATGCAATGAAGAACTCCATCGAGGCCTATTCCGAAGCGGTGAAACTGGATGCTCAGAATGCCGATGCCCAGTATAAACTTGGACGGGCTTATGAAAAGGCAGCCTTGACCATCTATGAGAAAGCGCATGAGGAGACCGCGACAGATCTGAAAGCCAAAGCCATTGATTTACTGGGAAAGGCAAAAACTGCATATGGAGCAGCGGTCAAGATCGACGCCCAGAATCCCGCCAGTAAATCGATTGCTGGAATCGATGAGATGCTTGCTAGTTTGAATCAGTAGACGGATCGGTCGCTGGACGGCTTGCTTGAACCCAATGGTACCGGACGGTTGTTTGAAAGGAGATGGAACATGTTCGCGAAAACAATGAGAACTTTTGGATGCGCTGCAATCGCATGTCTGGTTCTGGGCGGATTTTGCTTGGCCGGATATTATGAAGATGCGTACAAGGCTTATTCCGAGAACAATCTGGATGAAGCTATCAAGATACTCGAAGAAGGCGCTACGGCAGCTCCGAATGATGAGCAACTCCAGCATCTGCTCGGACAAACCTATTTCAAAATGAAGCAATACGACAAGGCTATCGAAGCCTTGAAAAAAACCATCATGCTCGCACCCGAAATCGACGCTGCTCACTTTCTTCTCGGATACTGTTACACACTACGGGATCCCAAAACCGATAAAAAACCGGACTGGTTTGAAGCATCCAATTCATTCTCCAAGGCAGTGGAACTCAAACCGGATAAGTTTAACTATCTGTCGAATTACGGCCATGCTCTGCTCGAACTGAAAAAATATACTCAGGCACTCGTTCCTCTGAAACAGGCCTATGAAACCGAGGAGGGATCCAAGGATTACAAGACGGCCATGGATTATGGAATCGCTTTGCAGGCCAACAAACAGAACGAAGAAGCGATCAAGTTGCTCGAGAAAGCTGCGGAATTGAACCCGGAAAAATATCAGCCACTCGTCTATCTCGGAAACCTCTACATCGACCTGAATAAATACGAAGAGCTCAAATCACTCTCAGAAAAACTCATTGCACTTCAACCCGACGTCGGTCGCGGTTATACATTTCGAGGGATCGGACAGATCCAGACCAAAGACTATGCGGCAGCGGAAACATCATTCCGAAAAGCCATCGAACTCGATCCGCAGGACGCAACCGCCTATTACAATCTCGGACTGGCTCTCGACGGTAAAGGCTCGGGTAATCAGGATATGATCGATGCTTTCGCCAAAGCGATCAACTTGTCCGGGGCGAATGTACCCGGTGATTGGTATTATCGGCTTGGCCTGGCTTATGAAAAAGAAGCCGGTATCGACAAGGAACGCGCGATCCGCAACGATGAGTCTCGTGCACGATGCCTGCGAAATCTGAACAAAGCCAAGGAATTCTATTCGAAAGCCGGCGACAACGCGAACGCCAAACGACAGCTCGGATCCGTCAACGAACAAATCCGGAATCTCGACACGATCCGGTAATCACACCGAGTGTCCAATCTCGATCAATTTCGCTCGAATTTCATCCGGAGCATTGAGTGTCTGCAGACTTTCACAGATACTCAATGCCCGGCTTTATTGACGATTGCCGGTATCATCACCGAGCAGTTGCGCGCTGGACACAAG
>CAYYMM010000034.1:0-35925 GCA_964472395.1 uncultured bacterium
TGATCATTCCTTCCAGAACACGCGATTCGAATCAACCGGTTGACACGAACTTGATAGCAGTTGAAGCCTCGTCGGATCAAGTTTTTTCTATTATGGAACATCAATTGCATTGTTTTAATTTGGTGGATGCTCCTTTTATAGGGCATAATAACTACCGGGAGGCTTGAATCCATGTCCAATCGATGTTTCAATGCGTCGCTCAACACAATCCCTATCGGGATAGCACTCATCTGTTTGCTTCACTCAGTCACTCCGGCCTCCATGGCCGCGGAGGTTCAGCTCACAGTCGTTCCGAACCAGTTCTTCCATGAAGATAACGATCCTTTCTCGATCGATGCCGATCTCAGTGGAAACCCCGGTCCGGTCGATCTGTATCTGGCTATCGAAATCGAAGGCTTGTACTATTTTTATCCATCATGGACCACGGAGGGGCAGTACGAGCGGGTATCCATTCCGGAATCCACGGGAAAAACCGTCAGTATCATCCCTCTGATCACGCTTCCACAGGGGCTCCCTCATGTCGTCGCAACCCTGTACAGTGCCTGTACGCATCCGGGAACCTATAACCTTGCATCGAATGTCGAGATTATCCCGATTCTGCTGCAGGGATCCTGGCCGGAACTTCCCGCACCCGATGCGGACAACACATTCCATCTGATGCCGGGGGAAAAAAGCATCGGCCCCGGAGCCCCCACGGATCTCTACCAGGATTTTGCCGATCTCATTCGTTCGAATCTCCCGCTCCAGGGTCCTTACATGCGACATGGGATCAGCATGTTGCACTTCATCGATACACTCGATCCCAGCTCAAATGCACAAATGGCCGCCGAGAAGGCTCATACCGCGCAACTTGCTCTCGGATTGCATGTCGGTTTCACCAATCATCATGTCACGGGATTGCTCGATTCCATCCGCCGTCAGGATCGACGAAACAACCAATGGGAGTCGAACGGCGAGATTTTTATGGATTCAGGAAACGGGGATTTGGAGGCGATTACGCCGTCTCGATATGCGACAAACCTGCGTGATGCCCGCCGATCCTTGATCGAACACTCCGCAGAAGGTGTCCGAAGCGCAAAGGCCAGCTTCCCCGATACGCTCGTATTCATCAACGGCCCGATAGAAGTCGAGATGCGAAGAGCCTTCAACGAAGAACTCCATTATGCGGATTATTCTCCTTTCGCGATCGCCGAATTCCGCGATTGGCTCCGTCACTCGGGTCCTTATTCAGATTCGGCCGGAATCTATGCGAATGAGGGCGTTCCCCGAAGTCTGATCGACAATATGGATTTTTCAAATGATCCTTCACCTGCCGTCCATAATGGCGCCGGACCGAGTTTCAACGAATATTTCGGAACCGCCTTTTCGACCTGGAGCCTGAAATACTGGGATCCGGACCTTTATCCTGGGGCCATGTCAATGTCGGCTGATCCGCTGCCAGATTCCGGACAGACCGGCCACCTTTCCGGTGGATTCGACGCACCGCGAATGGTCAGTAACGAATTGGTCGGGGGAAACGAGCAGTTCAAAGGAATATGGGATGGTTACTTCAGTTCAACGACCTATGGATTTCGACAGGTGCTGATCCATAACTATGTCACCGAGAATTCACAGTGGTACAATAATTCGGGAATCCCGCAATCGATGATCTATACGCATCAGATTCCGGCGGATTACATCGGCAACTGGATCCGACATCTCGGCTCGGCATCGCCCTTCTGGACGAGCTGGAATCTCTACAGCCGCATCGGTTACACCATGTTTTTCGATACGACACAGCAGGAATCACTATTCAACGTGACCCAGGATCTGTCTCCCAACTGGGGGATCTTTGAGTATCATCCTGCACCCTTCATGGATGAGGATTCGGCTTTCTTCTTCCGCTCGCTCGAACTGGTATACCAATATCGCGCACACATCGTCTGTCCGCTGGAACTCGTCGAGTCATGGGAGGGTGAGTATAAATTGATCGACACTCCGTTCGAGGACGCGTTCAACCAGTTTTTCTCGCAGACATGGCCCGGAACCACGCATCGACGTTTCGATCAACCATTCACCAACACAACCTGGATTGACTATTATCCGCCTGCTGTACGAGACGTTCAGTTTTCGAATGGAACACTCAGTTGGAATCCGGTTATCTGGCCTTCGAGACCGGAGGTAACCTGGAACGTCTGGGGTGAATTCGATCACTTTGAGGTGTATCGGGGCGATACGAACAACTTCCAGCCGACGCCTCGAAACCGCATCGCCGTCACGACCGATCATTCTCTCTCCGGATTGCCGTCAGGCAATTATAAGGTTCTCGCATTCTCAAAACTCGGCTTGTGTTCGCCTCAATGACGAGGTAAATAAGCGGTCGATGATTCCACTCCACTTACTCGATTTTTCTGCTGTCTCCGCGCTCGGTCCCGATCGCGACACCCTGTTTCGAAACCTGATCGATCGCCGGGCCGGTCTGTCATACATCAGTTCGATCGTGCCGTCGACCACCTCACCGCTCGCTGAGATCCCTTTTCCGCTCCCATCGATCCCTCCTCCACTGAGTCGATTCCATTCCCGCTGTCACCGAATCGCATTTGCCTGTCTGCGACCCCTCGAAGCATCGATCCGGTCAGTTGTGGAGGCGTTCGGAGCGGATCGTGTGGGAGTCGTTTGCGGCACCAGTGCATCGGGAAACCGGGCGGTCGAGGAGTCTTGGCGGAATGAGGGTGATTTCGATTTCGATTACCATCATCTGCACACATTCGGATGTGTATCACAGTTCCTCAAACAGCTCTCCGGAATCCGAGGACCCGCATTTTCGGTCTCGACCGCCTGTTCCTCCGGCTCTAATGCGCTTATGAGCGCCGCCCGACTGATCCACTCCGGATCATGCGACGCCGTTTTGACCGGTGCGGCCGATTCACTCTGCCTGACCACCTATCATGGTTTTCAGTCCTTGCAGATCGTGGATCCCGATTACTGCAAACCATTCGATGCAGATCGCAAAGGCTTGAATCTTGGCGAAGGGGCGGCTTTTTTCATCCTGGCATCGAGGCCGCTGGCCAGTTTGCCCAGCATCGCCCGATTGCTCGGAATGGGTGCGAGTTCAGACGGGTACCACATGACCGCTCCAGACCCGGAAGGGCATGGCGCGATGCTCGCGATGCAGCGCGCCCTCGAGGATGCCGGGTTGTCAGCCGGGGATATCGATACTATCAATCTTCACGGCACCGGTACGCCTCTGAATGACATGGCTGAAGCACGAGCGGTGCGACAGGTATTCGGAGAAGAAATACCCTGCAGTTCGACGAAAGGCTATACAGGACATCTTCTTGGTGCTGCCGCGGCCATCGAAATCGCCGTTTGCATCTTGTCCTTGCAGAATGGAATTCTGTTCGCCAACCATGGAATGGTCCGTCAGGATCCGGATATCCGGATTCGACTCCTGTCCGACCACCTCCGCCAACCCGCGCGCTGCGTTATGAAGAACTCATTCGCATTCGGCGGCAATAACACCAGTCTCGTATTCGGAGTGTGACATGCTGCCCTGTTCCATTATGTCCACATCGATCGCTCTCCCTGGGATTTCCGGCATCGAGACTTTCATCGATCTGCTCCACCATGGACCGTTGGAGTTCATAAGCGATACCGTCGACATCCCTGCGTCCGATCTACTCCCGGCACGGCTCAAGAGGCGGATGAGCCGATTAATCCAGATGACCGTTTCCACGACCTTTCAGGCGAGACAGGCCTGGGACGATTCTGCCGATGCACCGCTCGTATTCGGCAGCGCCAACGGTGAAATCAACACGATCGGCAGCGTCCTGAGCGATATATTCAAGGAGCCGCCGCTGGTATCACCGAGTGCTTTCCACAATTCGGTGCATAATTCAGCACCGGGATATTGGAGCATTCTGACCAAGCTGCATCATGCCTCGACGACGATATCAGCCGGTGAAACCACCTTCGGCTGCACCTTGATGCAGGCTGCCGCGATGCTTTCGAATCATACCCCGATTGTCCAGATGACCGTTGGTGATGAAAAAATCCAGATCCCACAATGGGCGGATCCCGGACACACAAGCATCGACTTCTGTGGTTCGATGATTCTGGCACGGGATACTTCGGGAGAGGGGATTGCGCGAGTCATCGAAGTCCGGCATGTGCATGGCCGTGAAGCAACCGAGTATCTGAAAGAGGCCCAGCCGATTCGGATCGCGGCAAGACATCGCCATCCCTGCGCGGCCTTTTACGTTCTCCTGGAATTTTTGCATTCGCCATCCACTCTAGGCTGCATCCGACTGGTCGAAGGCGATCCCGAGACGGGATGCATCGGAATGACGATCGAAAAATTATGAATTCGCAACACTTGATCCCGGGTCAGCTCCTGCCTCACCGGGGCCGCATGCTGTTCATCGATTCGATCGACAGGATCGAATCAACCCATGCCATGACCCACTCGGTCGTCCGTCCCGACAACCCCTTTCTCGAAACCGACGTCCTGAACCGTTGCGCTCTGATCGAATACATGGCTCAGACCGTTGCAGCTCTGCAGGGTCATCGCTTTCTGAAAGACGGCGGGCCAGTGCGGGTCGGATTCCTGATCGGCATCGATCGGTTCGAAGTCACACATGAAACGAAGGTCACCACGGGAACCACTCTGACAGTGTCGATCGATGAACTATCCGCATCGGGAGATTTTGGAAGTTATGCCTGCGAGGTGCGCTGTGGTGACATCACGTTGGCAACTGGGATCGTCAAGGTCTTCTCATCAGGAGATTCGGCATGAAACGAGCATTGATCACGGGAGGATCGCGCGGCATCGGCCGAGCAATCTGCAGTCGTCTCGCGTCCCAGGGCATTCACGTCATCATCAATTACAATGCATCTGCCACCGAGGCGGGTGCGTTGCGCGACGAGATTCTCGCATCGGGCGGATCCGCTTCCCTTCTCGCATTCGATGTGACGGATCGTTCAACCGTTACCGAGTGTCTCGAAGTCGAGACCACCCGAAATGGATCGATCCAGATCCTGGTGAACAATGCAGGGATCACGCGGGACGAGGTTTTCGGATTCATGGCCCCCGAACAATGGGATGAGGTGATTCAGACCAGCCTTAACGGATTTTACAACGTCACACGCCCGCTTGTGAAAGGGATGATCGCCGCGCGTTGGGGGCGCATCGTGAATGTCTCGTCGGTCATCGGGATCAAGGGCAATTCCGGGCAGGTGAATTACTCCGCCGCAAAAGCCGGATTAATCGGCGCAGCTAAATCCCTGTCGATCGAACTGGCCCGCAGGAATATCCTGGTGAATACCGTTGCCCCGGGGCTGATCGAGACCGACATGACCCGGCATCTTGAAAAGGAACGCCTGATCGAAACCATACCGTTGAGGCGTTTCGGGCGTCCCGAGGAAGTTGCCGCAGTCGTCGCCTTCTTGTGCTCGGACGACGCCTCTTACATCACCGGACAGACATTGATCGTCGACGGCGGGATGCATTAAGCCATCCGAGCGGATTTTCAAAGTTTCGGATCGGGCACGTCTTCCGGCGCTTCACGGATCACATCTTCCGTAATCAGATCGATACGATAGTTCCTCCTGCGGTTCTCCAATACCACCCGTCTCGGAAAACGCTTGTCCCCAAGTGTCATATACTCAAGATACTCGATCCGTGTGTCCTCACCGCCTCCCCATATCCGCCTTGAGAGCATCTCACCGGAATCCGCCCGAAAGATCTCGGTCAACGTGAATCCGTCCATGCGCCGCGAAACCATTACCTTTTCTGGATCTTCGATCGGAGTAATGAAGAAAATCCACTGAACGTCTCGAATCATCCCGAGAGCAAACGTTGCGGATATCTCGGGAGTGCGAAACAGAACTTCGACGGAGCCATTGAACTGGACGACATGCAGCATTTTCGTGCCGAATTGCGACAACACCGCGATCTCCATGCGATCAGCATGCCGGTTGATCACGCCTCTCCCATAGAAAGCGCGTTTCCCGAACTCGATCCGGAGCTGATTCCGAATCGTCCAGTCATCCGGAAACTGCATCAGATACTGAACACGTGGAAATCCATCAGGATGAGGAGTGACGCGATGTGACTTATCGACAGTCCGACACCCCATGCAGAGGAGGATCAAGAACAGTAAGAACGAGTTAGCCCTCATGTTTCACCGGTGCAAGCAGGATGGTATTCAAGCCGATGGCAGCAATGGCGGCGCACAGTATTCCAGCCGATACGGCGATCCCGATCGAACGTAGCGCGCCGTTGTTCGTGAAAACAAGCGAACCGAATGAGGCCAGGGTAGTGACCGAGGTGATGATGACCGAGTAAATGGAAAGCCCCAACAGCTCGTATGCGTCTCCGGTGCCATGACTGCTATCGGTCAGAAAAATCCCGTAATCGACTCCCATGCTGAGGATCAGCAGGATGGAGACGACATGCATCATATTGAGAGATGGGGCGAACAAGCCGATCGTCGCAATCGTGACCAGCGCGGCAAAAAGTGCTGGCAGGAGGCCCGCGATGATCTTCCGTGCATTTCGATAATAGACCCACAGGATGAGCATGATCGCTACGAGTCCCAACACCGTCAACCGGGAGATCTCAGATTGTGAACTCGTGATGGCATCATTCATAAGATCCACCTGACGGAATACTCGACTCCGGGACGATGCGCCGATCCGTTCGTTCAGTTCGGTGGGATCAAGATCGGAACGCAACAGATTCAGAATATGCACATCTCCCCCATCCTCGATGATAAAACCAGAAATCAGATCACCGAGCGCGGAACGAAGGAGATCTCCGGGCTTAAGAATCTCCGTCGACATGTTCCGTATCGAATCCATGAACGGCTCGAAACGCACGGGATCGAACCCTTCCGTCTCGAGCATGCCTCGCAATCTCCCAAGCCGTCCGGGCGTCGCTTCAGCCAGGAATCCCGCGATGTTCTTCTTCTGAAGGCTTTCGGAACGGATAAACGAGATCGGACTGAAGTAGGCCCGGATTGAATTCTCGCGCACCAGCCGGTCGAGACTCAGGCAGACGCGTTCGCTCTCGACCAGTGCGTCCTCCATCCCAGTGCCGGAAATCGCCAGAACCGTCTCGAACGTGCGGGTCTTCATGTAGGATTGGATGCGCTCGTCGACCCGTCGGGTTTCCGGATCACTGCTGTTGAGCATCCGAATATCGGTGTAGATCCGGGTATGCGACAGTTCGAATAGCGCGAATAGTGATGCCGCGAGAAAACCGACGACCATCCATATCCGATGGCGGTGGAGCAGTTTTAGAAATCCGAGCAGAGCGGCATGGCGTCGTTGTTTGCTGGCAGAGATGCCCTGCGGCGAGTAACGCATGACGAGCACGGGCAATAAAATGACCGAGAACAGAAACGCATAAGCCAGCCCGATCATCGACGACACCGCCATCTGACGAATTCCAGGAAAGTCGGAAAAACCGACAATGAAGTATCCCGCGAACGTGGTGATGAAACACATCAAGAGACTCTTGTGGAGACTTCTGTCGAGTGGATCGCTCCCCTCTTCGCGCTTTCTCCCCGAAAAATGATTGATGATATGAATTGAATAATCATCCGAAATGCCGATCAGCGATGATCCGAACGCGATCGTCAAGCCGTGCAGTTTCCCGAAGATCATCGATGATAGGCCGATCGAAACCAAGACGCCAAGAAACAGAGGTGTGAAGGCCAGCAATGTGATGCGAAAACTTCGATACGTATGTCGAAAGACGATCAGTATGACCGTGATGGACAGGAAAAATGCGATATTGATGTCGCGCAGGATCAGACGTTCAGCATCAAGTGAGAATCGGTTGATTCCCGTGAAATCGAACCGCACTGGGACCGCCGATTCAGAAATCAAAAGATCGAATTTCCGTCGGATTTCCGTAATCAGATCACGCTGCACCGAGTTCTCGAATGGACTCGCGATCGTCTCAGCGACGATCAGCATACCGGATTCATCGGGCGAGACGAACCGGCCATTGAGCATGGCAGGCGAAATACTTGCAGAGGCATTTTGAATCCGCTGCATGCTCCGGGAGAAGATCTGGAGGGGATCCTGAGCAGCGATGCGCTTGATCGCCATTCCCATCGGTCCCCGCAGATCGCTCACCAGGTTTCTGATCGCGGTATTCATCCCCTCTTCCCGGAACAACCGGGGAATGTCCGAATCCGGCTCGAGTGAGTAAAGACCGAATCGGTGACGAAAGTAGAGTTCATAGAAGAGTCTGTCCTGCCCCTCTTCCGTCGATCCGTTTCGGACCTTCTTGAACAGACCGGTTTCCAGGAGTGATCGAGTCAGGCGATCCGAGAATGTGCATTTGAGGTCAGACGAAGTGCCTTCCGGAAACCGCGCCTCCAAGATCATACTCCGCGACAGATTCGTGTTGTTGAAAAGCTGGCTGATGCGGAGGTGGCTTTTGATGTCATTATCAGGGAGAAACTTGGTGATATCGGATTCCTGCTCGAGATCGAGCATGGCTAGCGATGCGATCAACGGCAAAACGACCAGAAGCGCGACGAGTGCTCGATGGACAATGCGGTGGTTGGGGGAATGGAGAGGAATGCTCATGCGGATCCGATATCACGAACCGGACGGAGATTCGAGATTGTCGGGAAGAGGCTGATTGATGATGATCCGGTCAAGCGTCAGGACGGTCAGATCACCGCCCATTTCCACGATCTGGACCTTGAATGCATTCCGATCCCGATTCACCCAGATCTGGATCTTGTCGATGATCTGGTTAAGCGGTTCACGTCGAGGTGATAGTTCGAGCAGATAGTTATTCTCTTCGACGCTCTGGGACGTCGTGATGTAATGCATATCGATCAGATCCTTGTTACCGCCGAAGAGCCATAGGAGATGCTGAGTGATGGCGCGCGCCAGCGGTTGCTGCTGCAGATCGATCGTCTCGCGGGTGTTCAGATCACGGTGATCGATCGTCAGCGAATCCCCCTTCATCACGATCGTCTCCCGATACGGCGCGTCGACGATACGTACCAAGTAGTCCGGGCGGCGATAGTAATAGCGCCCTTCCGCCGGAAGGGGTTTGGACATCAGCGCGAGAAACTTTTCTTCGTGGAAGCGGGATGCCATCGTGTTGATGGAAGCGAGATACTGCCACATTTCGGCGATTCCGTCAGAGTGATCCACCGGGCCCGATGCCGGTGTTGGGATGGTTACCGTCATGTCGAAAGTCATCGCCGGAGTTTCTGCGAAAGTTACCGTAGCGGCAATGGCCATTGCCGCGATGCTGGGAAGCATCATCCGCGCGGCATGCAGGATCGATGGAAGGCCAAGAAACAGACTCAGGATGGCCGGCAGTCTACGATCCCGGGGGCGTTCCCGAGTCATCGGTTTCGATGTGCCAGAAATCGTAGAAATTATACCATTGAGTCGGGGCGAGTTTGACATAGTATTCCAGCCTTTCGATGAAGCGATCCTGCAGCGACTCCAGATGCGCCTGCCGTTCAGTGCGCGGAATGAACCGACCAGGAGTCAGTTCCTCGAGATAGACATCATACTGATTTTTCGACGACTTGAGAACGAATGTGAGGAGAATCGGAGCGTTGGCGGCGACTGCGAGTTCAAATGGGCCAAGTGGGAACGCGGCCGGAGCGCCGAGAAACGGGACGATCCGTGTTTTACCTCGGGCCCATGCCCGATCTCCAAGTACGGCGATGAAGTGACCCAGATCGAGGCGGTGTTTGACTTCGAGAATGAAATCGATGCTGTGCGAATCGACCTGAATCATGGAGTCTTCGAATGTCCTGGAGATTTCCCGGAGCAACGAATAGAGTTTCGGTGAAATGGCCGAGTAGATCAGGACACTGATTTTATACCCGCGTCCCTCGGCATGGAGCCGGGAGGCTTCCATTGGGCCGAGATGCGAACCGAGCATGAAAGCGCCGCGGTTGGCCGATGCATAGCGGTCCATTACCTCGGAATCCGGAACATGGCAGAAGAGTTTGTGAGGCATTCTGGCGAGAATAAACACGCGATCCAAAATGGACTCAGCGAATCGATAAAAACACAGATACTGGTCGATCAGCCGGCTTCGACCCGTTGCGCGAATGAGGAATGTCTTGACATGCCGTCTGGGTTCCCGACCTGCGATGAAGAAGTACAGCACGACGAAATGACAAAAAAACCGGCTCCAAGTGTATCCGAGGAGCCGGCAAATCAAAAAGAAAAACTTCAGACCCGATACAGATCCACGTTCCGGAAGTTTGTACCAGGCCATCAAATCCAAGCGCAGTCAACGCGAATCGCGTTACCTGCCCGCGTTCCCGACATCGACGACACGATTACTCGAGAACACCACTCCAAACTCAGCGAAACGATTGGACCAGTACACCCAACGATCGTGTTCGATGGCGGGTGTCCTGTGCGCGGCCGGATAACCCAATGCGACCAGAACGGCTTCCTTCCGCATGCCGACCAGCGCTTTGCCGGACTTGATCCCCTTCATCTCGGTCTCGTCAAACTCCTTCCATTCAGCGGATGGATCGGTTGGTGACGTGACGCGATCGAGCCATGCTTCGACGGCAATTCCGGTGTATTTCTTCTGATACTCCATCACGATCCGTGTCTTGTCCGGAAGTTCGAAGTTGATCTTGTTGGCATTGTAGCTGATGATCCGGACCTTGGATCCCGCCGGAACGA
Source organism: uncultured bacterium (assembly GCA_964472395.1). Taxonomy (GTDB): domain Bacteria; phylum CSSED10-310; class CSSED10-310; order CSSED10-310; family CALFER01; genus CALFER01. Next base: position 10,678 of record CAYYMM010000034.1, read on the forward strand.
TGATTCCATTCTGGTAATTGATGCAGGACGCCGTATTCCGTGCGGCATCGTATCGAAGATTGAACTTGAGATAGACTTCCGTGTCCGGTTTGGCGGCGAACGCGAGACCGGCAACGACGGTAAGGATCAATGTCGAGATAAGAATTCCACGATACATCGAATCCTCCTTTTCAGAGTGAATAGGAAGCGGTTACGGTGAGATCGAGCCAATTCTCCCAATCGTCCATGTTGACCATGTGATAGATCAGGTTACCCTGAATTCCCCAATCCCGCGTCAGTTGATAGGTAAAATTGCCACCCAGGTTGACGCCGATGTCGGTTTGGTTTTCGGATGATCCGGAGACGAGCGGCGTCGAGACTTCCCACTTCGAGATATACGCGCCCATACCGCCCATGGCGGTGATGTACAGTTTGTCGGTCAATTCGAATCGGGCAGCGGCATCGACTAAAATGTCGAAGACTTTCAGATCGGTTTCCACGGTGTAGTAGTCGTAATATCCCCAGAAGTCTTGCTCGCCCGATAGAAGATGGTAATTCATCATGCCACGGATTCCGAGCAGGTCCGTGAAGTAATACTCACCGAACAGATTCAGCGTGATCCCGGCATCCACCGCATTCGACAGGTCTCCGAACGGCATGGCGAAACCCAGTCCGCCGCCGATCGACATGTCACCTTCCGAGGCGAACAGAACCGGAGTGATCACCAGCAGGCCCAGCACAAGCAGCATCTGTTTCATGCGATACCCTCCTTCAGAACGTGTAGCGAATGCCCAACATGGCATCCGCCCATCGGAAATAACTCGATGAATCTTCAATCCGCACCGAGTGATACATCATGCGCGACACCACACTCCACGATGAATAAAAACGATAATCCAGAGAAAATCCGTAGTTGAATCCGACGTCTCCAGAATCCTTCGAACGGCCATCGACCCACCAGGCGTGATCGGACTGCCAGAGATACAATCCCATTCCGCCGAATGCCGAGGCACGGAGTGCAGGGAGAATCGGGTAGGACAGGGCGCCATCCAGCGCGAGATGGTAGATGGCGAAGTCTGTATCGACCGGGTACTGCTCCCGATCGAATTTGGTGAATCCGAGCGTCGTGAACCAGCTGAAATACGGATTGTAGGAGTATTCGAGCAGAACGGAGGTGAAGAATTCGTCATCGAATCGCGGGTTCAGATTGTCACCGGGCAAAGACAGGCCGGCATTGAGTTCCGCGCTGAGGTTTCCGGCGAGGACTGGATCCGGAAGCGCGAGGGGGACCAGCAGACAGGCGGCAAAAATCAAGGTGATGAACGGGAATCGATGCATCCGGCAATTCATGTCAATCTCCAGAAACGGTTGAAGTTCATTGGCGTAGTGTATCCTGAATCGCCGACGCGCGACAACAGGAAATTTCGACTCGAGGCAAAAATGCGGATCGGAGCGTTCCATAAGCCGGGTTCTGTTCCTGTCACCAGGCGGCGATCATTCCTCTGGGACTTGAATCACTTCAAGCCTCTAGCAGCCTACCCGGAAGCATCGAGCGGACCACTCTCAAACGCTTCTCTATTTGGCCTTGCTCCGGATGGGGTTTTCAAAGCCATCCCGATTGCCCGGAATGCTGGTAAGCTCTTACCTCACCGTTTCACCCTTGCCTGATTCCCGCGAGGGACCATCGGCGGTATACTTTCTGTTGCACTGTCCGTAAGGTCACCCTCCCTGGGGATTACCCAGCATCCTGTCCTGTGGAGCCCGGACTTTCCTCGCACGTCACCGCACGCGATCGCCTGGTCTGCTCCGACCCGCACCTCTAATCTTATCTCGAAATCAATTGACTTGCATCTGCTGAGCTAACTGACGGTAATAGCGGGCTCCCCCTTTGAGATTCGCCCGAGTGTACAACTCCGCCAGAGCCAGAGCATCGGACGCGGACCCCTTCCCCTCCTCGATCCGTTCCGCAAAATACGCGGCCGTCCGGACCAGATTCCCGAATTCGAAGTAACTCCGCGATCCCGGAATGTACATTTGATCGATGATGAGCCTGACCATATGATCGTTTTCCACAGCTGGAGTCAGAGGCCTGTTACGCGCGAATTTTGGGGGCGCCGGAAGCGGCTGGATCTTCCAGTCGAGCCGAACGAACCGGTAGATGAATCCGTGCGGAATCGGCGTGTAACGCGTCATGGCTGTCTCATTGAGAACAAACGAACAGAAAGAATAATCCGGATTTCGATCGATCAGTGCCTCCTCGATCATCGCCCGCTCCGACGAGTTCTTCAGTTTCGGAAACGCAAGCGGCTGTGAAACCTGAGCGATACTCCCCGTGCGATCGATCAGCGTCAGATCGTCCCGGAATCGCTCGGTAATCTGTAGACACGCAGTGGGAAAGAGTTCGCCGTCCGCGTAGAGAAACACCGTGGATCCATGCGGCAGGAGCGTTTGCAGATTGAACACCAGATCATCTGCAATGAATGCTTCAGAGCGATCACCTGAGTGAAAATTCCGAACCGGCAGTCCGATCATTGTGATCACAGTCAGTAAAACTCCGATCCCTCGCAGCCACGCGCTCCGCCGGATACTGAGCAGATGGCAGATGCCGGTCAATCCGAAGAGAAAACAGACGATGAAAGGGATGTGATACCGATCCGTTCCAAAAAGATCGTATTGGCTGCCGTGCCGCGCCAGCATGACTGTGTTGCCGATCGCACTGAGAATAACGACAGCCGAGAAATCCGGGCGGCGAACGAGGATGACGAGCCACCCGCAAACACCGAGAAGGAGCAGCCATCGAGGATATTGCTTCTCGAGGATGGGGACGAGATTCAACCCCTCATCAACAATCGTGTTTTCCGATAATCCCGCGGCATTTTTCCAGTAATCGTGCCGGGATATCGATGACATGAACGCGTTGAATGTCTCGGGATTCCGCCAATCCACGACCGGATCGACGGATGATCGAATCGGCATTTCGAAATAGACCGACAAACCGATGAGTACAGGCAACAGCATCGTCCCGAGTCGCGGAATGGTCAGGATGGAGCGGGATCTCCACAGGAGGAGCAGCCCCGCGGGTGTGACCGTGAAGAGAGACTGAAGGTGATTCGTCAGGGCCAGACCAGCAGTGAGCGCAAACAGGAGGAGATTGCGGTACGAGACACGGCGGGCGAACGCGACACGCAACAGCAGTGCCATGAACAGGAGATTGAGTCCATACACGCGCGCAACGGTCGCCTCGGACCAGATGACGCTCGACAGAACGATCAGGAGAGTGAGTGCGACTGAAAGCAATCGGCGAACGCCGAGAACGAGAAAGAGTTCGACGAGAAAACAAGCGGCGAGCGCGGTAGCGAAGGCTGAGAAGAGATTTGAGCGGGCCACGATCGATGCGATGGGCAGCAGCTGAGCAGCCTTCGTGAGCAGGACGAAAAGCGGATAGCCGGACGGATGGGCAACCCCCAGAACATGAGCGGCTACAGTGAGTTCCCCGGAATCGCCGACATACACCGCCGGGCAGCTCGTCTTGACGAACAACCCGAAGGTTAATAGAAAAACCAGACAACTTGTCTTTAAACCGATGTTTCGAGTAGTCATGATGCGTTGAATCCGGATCCATTTAGCGGACGAACCGGAGGCGATCATAAAGGTTTTTCGGAAAAATCACCACAAGGAGAAGAAGGGATGACAAACGCGTTTCCGAGTGTTGTGTCGAGATTTCTGGAGATGGTGGCGATCGACGGCGAATCGCGCAACGAGCGTGCGACCGCCCGATACTGCTCCGAATGGCTCGAACGGATGGGCGCGCGGGTGACGATCGATGGAGCCGGTGAACGGTGCGGAGCGGATACGGGAAACGTGATCGCCGTTTTCGAGGCGACCCGGGCGGGCATTCCTCCACTCATGCTCAATTCGCATCTCGATACCGTCGTCCCCGGAAAATCAATCAAACCTCTCATCCGTGATGGCGTCATCACGAGCGATGGGACGACGATCCTGGGTGCGGACAATCGGGCGGGGCTCGCGGCAATTCTGGATGGCATGAAACGGATCCATGATGAGGGGGTTGCACACGGGCGCATCGAGATCCTGCTGACGGTGTGCGAGGAAATTGGATTGCTCGGCGCCAAACACTGCGATTACGGTCTGATCAAGTCTCGGCAGGGGTATTCGCTGGATTCGAGCGGTCTCGGAGCAATCATTACCGCGGCACCGGGATACGAAGCGATCGACGTGACCGTAACGGGCCATGCATCCCACTCGGGAGTCAATCCCGAATCCGGCGTCAACGCCGTGCAGATCTGCGCCAAGGCGCTGTCCCGATTACCTCAAGGGAAGATCGATGATCGAACGACATTCAACATCGGGTCGATCCGGGGTGGCAGGGCAAGGAATATCGTGGCGGACCGCTGTGAGGCTGAAATCGAGATTCGCAGTCATGACGAGAAAACGCTCGAACGGTTGATACGGCAAGTCGAAACGACATTCGATGACGAGATCGGATCGTATCTGAGCGCGCATCCCGACATCCCGCATCCGCCGAAGGCATATCTTGCGAAAGATCGCGAATTCAACGGGTTTTTCATACCGGAGAATCATCCGGTGGTCTGCGTGAGTCGAGAGGCGATCGCGGCGATCGGGAGGACAGGAACGGTCATGGAGAAAATGGGTGGCAGCGATGCGAATGTGTTCAATGAGCATGGGATTGCGACGGTGATACTGGGAACGGGACAGAGCAAGGTGCACAGTCTGGAGGAATACGTGACAATGCGAGACCTGGAGGATGGGAGTCGGCTGGTGTTTGAACTGGTCGCAGCTTGGAACTCATATCATCTCAAATAAATTACTTGACAACATCATGCTCAGATTTTATATTAAGTGTTGCCATAGGAGGGCTGAACATGAGCAAGGTAATCGGAATTGATTTAGGAACGACAAACTCCTGTGTCGCCGTCATGGAAGGCGGCGAACCGGTTGTCATCACGAATTCGGAAGGCACACGCACCACGCCGTCCGTCGTTGGATTTCTGAAAGACGGGACGCGGGTGGTCGGTCAGGTCGCCAAGCGGCAGGCCGTCACCAACCCCGACAAGACCATTTCGTCGATCAAGCGCTTCATGGGGAGGCGATTTGATGAAATCTCCGAAGAGATGCGGATGGTGAATTACAAGGTGGTATCGGGAACTAATGGGGATGCCCGTGTCGAGATCGACGGCAAGCAGTACAGTCCACCCGAGATATCAGCCATGGTGCTTCAGAAAATGAAGCAATCCGCCGAAGAATACCTGGGTGAAAAAATCACGCGCGCCGTGATTACGGTGCCGGCCTACTTTAACGATGCGCAACGGCAGGCCACGAAGGACGCGGGAAAAATCGCCGGTCTCGATGTCGAACGGATCATCAACGAGCCGACTGCGGCAGCTCTCGCGTATGGGCTCGACAAGAAAGTCGATCAGACGATCGCCGTTTATGATTTCGGCGGCGGCACGTTTGACATCTCGATTCTGGAAGTCGGCGATCAGGTCGTCGAAGTCAAGGCGACGAATGGCGATACACATCTGGGAGGCGACAACATCGACCATCGGATTCTCGAATGGATCATCAGCGAATTTAAAAAGGACCAGGGCATCGATCTGTCGAAGGATCTCATGGCCCTGCAACGATTGAAGGAAGCTGCCGAGAAGGCGAAGATCGAGCTATCGACCGTGAAGGAAACAGAAATTAATCTCCCGTTCATCTCCGGGGATTCCTCGGGTCCCAAGCATCTCACCATGAAACTCACGCGCGCCAAATTCGAATCGCTCGTCGAGGATCTCTTCCAGAAATCACTCAGTCCCTGCCGTCGCGCTCTCGAAGACGCCCGGCTCACCACTGACAAGATCGATGAAGTCGTGCTCGTGGGTGGTTCGACCCGCATCCCCCGTGTACAGCAGCTCGTTCGCGAATTTTTTGGAAAAGAGCCGCACAAGGGTGTGAACCCGGATGAAGTCGTCGCGATCGGCGCCGGAGTTCAGGGGGGCGTTCTGGCCGGTGATGTCAAAGATGTCCTGTTGCTTGACGTCACCCCTCTGTCACTCGGCATCGAGACTCTCGGCGGCGTCATGACCCGCCTGATCGAACGCAACACCACGATCCCGACGAGGAAAAGCGAACTCTTCACAACTGCAGCGGACAATCAGACATCCGTTGAGATCCATGTCCTGCAGGGTGAGCGTCCCATGGCGGCCGACAATCGAACACTCTCGAAATTTCATCTCGTCGGCATCCCCCCCGCACCGCGCGGCATGCCGCAGGTCGAGGTTTCATTCGACATCGATGCGAACGGCATCGTCAATGTCTCGGCTAAGGATCTCGCGACAGGCAAAGAACAGCAGATCACCATCACCGCTTCGTCCGGGCTGACCAAGGATGAGATCAACCGGATGGTGAACGATGCCGAGCGGAACAGTGCCGACGATCAGAAGAAACGCGAATTGATCGACATCCGCAATCAGGCTGACGGTCTGATTTATTCGACTCAGAAAACGCTCGATGAAAACCGAGACAAGATTCCGGCCGGAGACATTTCGGCGATCGAATCAGCGATTGCCGAATTGAAGAAGGCGATCGAGGCCGGTGACAAGGTACAGATCGAGGCCGGCATCAAGAATCTGACTCAGAGTTCGCACAAGCTCGCCGAGATCATGTATCGGGAAGCACAGAAGCAGCGGAGCGCATCGCAACCGTCCGATCCAGGCGCGGGGCAGGCCCCGGGATCTTCCCAGGACGGCAATGTGGTGGATGCCGAGTTTGAAGAAACGAAGTAATCGTATAAGTGGCTTTGGAAGCGATGCCGGGGATCCCTAAGACTCCCGGCATCGGATCAGACTATGAAAAAAGATTTCTACGACGTTCTCGGGGTCAAACGAAACGCCTCGGAATCCGACATCCGGAAGGCTTATCGGCGGCTTGCGCGCAAGTTCCACCCGGACGTCAATCCGGGCAACAAGCAGGCCGAAGAGCGTTTCAAGGAGATCTCGGAAGCCTATCAGGTATTGAACGATCCCGAAAAACGAAAGACCTACGATCAATTCGGGCATACCCCGTTTTCACAAGGCCCCGGTGGGTCGCACCAGGCTCAGAATCCCTTTTCGGGTTTTGATTTCAGTTCGTTTTCAGGAAACGGCGGGGGTTCATTCGGAGATTTCTTCCGGGATATGTTCTCACGGGACGAGTATCCGGGAGGGCAGCCCGAGCCGCAGCCGTCGCAGGGTGAGGATCTGCATGCCTCGATCGAGATTTCCTTCGAGGATGCCTTTCAGGGTATATCCACTGAGATCACGATTCCGGGTTACGAGCGATGCGGTGCGTGTTCCGGCACCGGGTCGCAGCGCGCGTCTCATCCGGGCATCTGTCCGGAATGCCGTGGGACCGGCCAGAAGACGATCCAGCGCGGCATGGTTGCGATGAAGCAGCGCTGTCCGAAGTGTTCCGGGACCGGACGATCCGCATCGACCGCCTGCAGTGCCTGTCATGGTTCCGGATCGGTTGCCAGATCCCGGCGAGTCACCGTCAAAATTCCTGCCGGAGTCGATTCGGGATCCAAGATCCGTCTGGCGGGACAGGGGAAGCCCGGGCAGAACGGATCCCCTCCCGGAGATCTCTACATCACGACCAAAGTCCGTCCTCACGCGCTTTTCCGGCGCAACGGCAATACCGTACTTCTTGATGTTCCCATAACAATCGGAGAAGCGCTGCTGGGCGCTCGCATCGCAATCCCTCTCGTCGTGGGTTCCGGGAAACTGACTATTCCGCCATCGACCTCCAGTGAGCAGACCTTCCGGCTCCCGGGAAAGGGATTTCCGGATCTCAAGGGCGGGAAACCCGGAGATCTCATGGTCATCGTTCACATCGTGACACCGGATCGGTTATCGGAAGCATCCAAGAATCTGATTCGGGAGTACGAACGCCTGAACCCTCAGAATCCGCGGGAGGCATTCCATGGAAACAATTAAGGGATACTCCATCGGGATCGTCTCCTCGATGCTGGGGTTGAACCAGCAGACCCTCCGAATGTATGAACAGCGCGGATTGATTAAGCCGCATCGCACCTCGGGAAACACCCGGTTGTACACGGACGACGACATCGAAACGCTCAAGCTGATCATCCACCTCACACAGGACATGGGTGTGAATCTGTCGGGTGTCGAGATCGTCTTGCGATTGAATCGGCAGATTACGCATCTGCAGGATGAACGAAAGAATCTGATCAAGCTGCTGTATGAAGCCGGGATCATCATCCAGACTCTTCTGGACGCCCAGCATCCTCCGACTCCGGCGCTGGTCAAAACATCCCAATCACATCTGGTAAAATGCCTCGACATCAGCTAGATTCGCCGGTGAATTGGAGGATTGGAGACGATGAATCCCAATCAAAAGCGTGATTATTACGAAGTTCTCGGGATCGATCGGTCGGCAGACGCGCAGCAGATCAAGCAGGCCTATCGGAAACTTGCACTAAAATGGCATCCGGACAGGAATCAGGGCGATAAAAACGCCGAATCGACTTTCAAAGAGATATCCGAAGCCTACCAGGTGCTATCAGATCCTGAAAAGCGTCAGGCCTACGATCGGTTCGGTCATCAGGGATTGTCGGGGAGCGGTTTTCGACCGTTCACGGGATTCGAGGAGATCTTCGAATCATTCGGGGATATTTTCGGGGATTTCTTCGGTTCGAGCCGCCGCGGAGGCAAGGGATATCCACAGAAAGGCGAAGATCTGCGATACGATTTGACCATCGACTTCATGGAAGCCGTCCAGGGCGCTTCAAAGGAAATCGAAGTCGAAAAACTCAGCGCCTGCCCGACCTGTCAGGGTTCGGGTGCCCGCCCCGGCACGCAACCATCGACGTGCCAACAGTGCCGCGGATCAGGACAGATCCGGCGGACACAGGGATTTTTCGTGCTGTCCAGCCCATGCCCCCGGTGTCGGGGAACCGGCGAACTGATCGAGAACCCCTGTGAAAAGTGCCGGGGTCTCGGGAAGATCGAAACGCGAAAGACCCTGACGATCAAACTCCCGGCCGGCATCGACAACGGATCGCACGTCCGGCTGCGGGGTGAAGGCGAAAGCGGCAGTGTGGGCGGACCGGCGGGTGACCTGTTCGTGGTGATCAAAGTCAAACCGCACGAGCGCTTTCAGCGTCAGGGAGATGATATCTATTATGAAATCCCGATATCGTTCGCCCAGGCTGCTCTCGGAGACTCGATTACCGTTCCGACGCTCGAGGGCGATTACTCACTGGAAATACCCAAAGGAACGCAGACACACAGTGTGTTTACGATGAAGGGGAAAGGCGTTCAGAATCTACGGGGATATGGACGCGGGGATCTGCATATCCGCGCCATCGTCGTGACGCCCTCAAAACTGACATCCCGTCAGGAAGAACTGTTTCGAGAACTTGCTGAAACAAGCGGTGAAACCGTGATTCCTCCCAAGAAGAAGGGCATCTTCGAAATGATCAAGGAATCGATCAGTTGAGCGATGACGGGTCATGCCGGACGAGCGCGTCATCGTCCCGGATGATCCGGCCGCTTTCCGTCCCTTCGTGAAACAGCAGATCGAGTGCCGAAAGAAATGGAACGAACGGCTCACGATTCTGATTGTAGTTCGGATGATGATACTCGTGCAGCCACAACGTGATCCCCTTCTCGGTCAATTGTGAATAATCCATATAATTCCGGCAGAGCGGGCCGCTGATGTAATCAGTAATGCCGTTGATCACGCACAATTCGACCAGCCGTCCGGTTTTATCATCGGTATGGAGTGAAAATTCGGACGATTTCTTAAGCGGGCACGAGACATTCAGCCATTGTCGCATCAGATCGATGAGCGCGTAATCGAGATCTACGAGAAGATCAAAGGGTTGCCTAAGCGTTTGTTCCAGAGCTGGGAAGTAGCGATTGAAACAGGGCGTTTTACTGTAGGCATGGCGTAGGCTGGTGAGGTGTTTGGAGGCCCAGTCCGACGAGTAGTCGATCCGCGTCTGGTTGAGGGGTTGGTGGTACAGGCCTTTTTGGATGACCGGCACCGTCAGCCAGATCGGGTCGCGGGGGCCCAGAATCCGGTTGCGGTTCCGCCAGCCTCGGCGATCGTATTGGACATCATCGAGATAGATGAACAGGTCGGCCTGGAGCATCTGGTTGAAGAAGCCGAGCCATGGGATGTAACCGGGCTGGAGGATAACACCTTTCACAAGGATTCACCTTTTTCAACAACAACATCCAATCGATACTCGAACCCGGGTAACTCTTCGGGTTGCCGCATAATCTTGGTTGAAGCACCGAGTGATTCAAAGAGGGTGATTAAGTCATGCACCGGAATGAAAAGCCAGTTATCCATCCGATGCATGAATGGTCTTGCGGGATTCGTCCAGTGCTGACGTTTCTCCTCGGGTATACGCTCTTGAAACTCACGAGGGAACAGATCCCCCACAATCATGCATCCGCCTCTTTTCAGAACCCTCCAACACTCTCGACATACATCAAGTGCAGATTCGACCGAAGGCAGGTAATGGAGCATATTATAGCAGAGCACACGGTCAAAGAAATCAGAGGGAAAGGGCAGATGCTGGGCTTCAGCCTGGCAGAACAGCGCATCCGGGTACGTCGATCGAGCATGGGTCAATGGGATGAAGCAGAAATCGACGCCGATTTCATAGATTGCGTTTGCATTCAGGCGATGCAGCAAATAGCCGTTATTGCAACCAACATCGAGAATACTCGTGATTTCGTGTGCAGACAGATCAAGTTTCCTTGCTACATCGTTCACTGTGATCTGGAACTCGGTTTCATCGGGTCTACGTCCGGTGATACCGATCGGATCAGTGTACCGGGTCGAGTTTTCAGCCCAGGATTGCTGCATGTGCTTGAGTTTTGGGTCCATAGTCCTCCGGGGGTCCCTCGGTTGGACTATGTACATCAGAATGCGAGGGACTGCAATGATGCGGGGAGATGCGGAGCGGCTGCAGGCACGATTCAGATCATATCGCGGGCGACGGACAGAAGGACGATCGATCCAATGACCGATACTGAATCGCTTCAGCCAGATGCTGCGCCAGAATCGAGCCGGATTCATCCAGATCGGCAATCGTCCGGGCCACTTTCAAGATCCGATCGAATCCCCGCGCACTCATCCCGATCCGCTTCATCGCCTGCTCCATCAGCGACACACAATTCGTGTCCAACGGGCAATGCCGTCCGAGATCCCGATGCGACATCTGCGCGTTGCTGTATATATACCGCGCCCCCCTGTCGTTCCGGAAATCCAACGCCGTTGGATCATCGCTGACACCGAACCGTTCAAGCTGAATCGCTCGCGCCCGTTCAACCCGCTTCCGAATCGCCTCTGACGATTCACCCGGTCGCGACTGGGTCAGATCCTTGAACTTCACAGCCGCGACCTCGAGATGCAGATCGATCCGGTCCAGCAATGGCCCCGAAATCCTCCCGAGATACCGATCGATGTGAACCGGCGAACACTTGCACGCCTTCTCGGGATGCCCCCGAAACCCACACGGGCAGGGATTCATCGCAGCCACAAGCATAAACCGAGATGGATAGGTCAACGTCATCTGCGATCGCGCAATCGTCACCTGACCATCCTCCAGCGGCTGCCGCATCACCTCCAGCACATGCCGCTTGAACTCCGGCAACTCATCCAGAAACAAGACGCCATGATGGGCCAGAGACACTTCCCCGGGCATGGGATAACTGCCCCCCCCAATCAGCCCCGCATCCGAAACCGAATGATGCGGAGAACGAAACGGTCGCAATGACACGAGTCCCTGGCGGTGCGTCAGAAGCCCCGATATGGAATGGATCTTCGTGACCTCGAGCGATTCATTCAATGACATCGCGGGTAAAATGGTGGAAATCCGCCGCGCCAGCATGGTTTTTCCGGATCCGGGTGGCCCGATCATCAGCAGATTGTGGCCGCCTGCTGCGGCAATCTCGAGAGCCCGCTTGGCATGCTCCTGACCCTTGACATCCGCCATGTCGGCACCAGTCCCCGGCAATTCCATCACCCCGCTCAGATCCTGACGCCGGACCGGCATCATCGGAAGCTCGCGGTTGAGCAACCCGATCACTTCCTGCAGATTCCGGACACCGAAAACTTCGATCTGATCGACAATCGATGCCTCACCCGCATTTTCCAGCGGCACAATCATCCGCTTCCATCCATGTTCGAGCGCTGACGTCGCAATCGGCAGAACACCCCGCACGGGACGAATCGCACCATCCAACGCCAACTCGCCCACAACGACGGTCGATTCCTGATCGAATTCCCGGACAGCACCCATCGCACGCAGGAGCCCGAGCGCAATCGGCAGATCGAATGCAGACCCCTCCTTGCGTATGTTGGCCGGCGCCAGATTGACGGTGATCCGATGGAGCGGAATCGGATACCCCGTCGTGGTCAGCGCCGCCAGAATGCGATCCTTGCTTTCCCGGACAGCCGTGTCGGGAAGCCCCACGGTCATCATGCCCGGCAACTGCCCCTCCCGCATGTAAACTTCAACCGAAATGGGAATGGCGTTCACTCCCGCGAGCGTACAGGTTTGAATACTGGCGATCATCCGTCAACCTCCTTGATAAGGGTCGACAGTTACATCAGCAACAGCTATGCCAGGCTTTTCCATTTTGCAGATTCGTCCGCAGCCTGCAAAAGACACTCTCTCATTTGAGGCGCGTCCGGGCGGCGACAGATGTTCGAATTCCAGACGTTGATTCCGGCAAGTGAGACTTACGCGGGGGATTCTCCGGGAGGCGGTGTCATCGGACCGGAATCCGATGGATCCACGGGATGCGTCGCCGGCACCCCGGCCTTGCGAACGGAATCCAGCGCTTTGTTCTTCAACTCGACGAATTTGGTCGACATCGTCTCGAGCCGCGATTCCCATTCCAGGTTCGGTTCCTGCTGAGCCACCGCAGACCGGAAGGTCAGGATCATCGAGATCAGACAGAGAGGATTGACGAAGGACTGCTTCAACCCGAACCCGGTCGTGATCGCCAGCACCAGCATGATGGTCTTCACGGTCTCGTTGCCCGACATGAGCCCAATCGCACCGAACGGAACCATCATGATCACGATGCACAGGATCGTTCCGATGAAATTCACCACGGCGATCCCGATACCGCCCATGAGAATCGGCTTCCAGTTCTGCGCATACAGGACGACACCCCGTTTGGCATTGTCCCAGATGTTGTGCTCTTTGCGGGACAAGTTGTAACTCAGAATAGTCTCATCGACGAACGTCACTGAAAAGTAAATGATACTGTTGATGATCTTCGCGATGCTGTCGAGTCCGGGGATTGGAAGCAGATCCGCCACACGCACGACGGTCCGGTTGAATCCCTTCACGATGCCGTCCACCAGTTGATCCACAACGAACAGAACCGACACTTCCTTGAACAGACCCATCACGACCTGCTTGCCGTATTCGACCTGATTGACGCCGTCCGGAAGCTGGCCTTTCGTGATGAGTTCGGTGATCACGGCGATATGCCCGGCGTTGATAAGATACAACACGTACTGCTTGACCAGCTTGAGCAGCCCGAACAGCCCGGCCAGCGCGATGATGAAGAGGATACCGCCGAACCCGCCGAAGACTTTGGCCAGGAAGATGAAAAACGCCAGATAGATGCCGGCACCGACGCCCATGGCTCCATACACAAGCAACCGGAGCATGACATACGGGGTCGTTCGCATCAGAATTCCAAATGCTTCACCGAATTTCGAGAACATGGAGACCTCCTGTCTGAAAGCAGTCCATACGCCAACAATCGCTCTTACGACCTATCATGCGAATCGGCGCGCTAGAAATCAATGAGAGCGACACGATTCACAACGACGGATCGCGGGTCGAGTTTCGATCCGAAACGATTGTAGATCCCGAGTTGCACGATGCGTCTGAGCGCACGCAACCGGCGGCGCACACCAACGAAGTAACCGAAGTAATACGCATAGAACAGCCCGCGAACCGGCGCTACATGACGGTAATCCGCAAAAAAACGGACCAGCCACCCCGGTGTCATCGGAATGGATCGCATGACCCGGTTCAGATAGGTCGGCCTGTAACAGAAAAACTCCCGGCGATAGAGATCCGGATCGGCGTGCGCGATCAGACCATCCGCGATGGCTCGCTTCTCCAGTTCTGTCCTGGGATAAAAAATCAACGACACGATTCCCACAAAAAACGGTTTCTTCAAACGGCTGAGCACCCGGATGGTCTCGGCCACATCCTCCTCGGTTTCATACGGGTTATCCGTGATCACATCCACCCGGATGTCCACGATTTTCGATCGATACCGATGCAGGATGTCCATGCAGCGATAAAAACGATCGATCGGCACGTTCCGATGATACACGTCTTCCGAAATCCGGACGCTCCCGGATTCCAGCCCGACATGCACGCCTACCAGTCCGGCATCCGCGAGCAACTCGATGCGCTCTTCGGTCACGCCGACCGGATTGGCCCAGCAGAAGAACGGCAGATCGATCCGGCTCTTATACAACCCGCAAAATGCCTCGAACCAGGCCCGATCCCCATAAAAAAAGGAATCATCCATGAACACGAAGGCCTTGATGTCCGGAAACCGCGCCTTCAATGCCTCCATCTCAGCCACAAAATGCCCGGGAGGCCTCCGTCTGAGATACGGCCCTTCGGCAACGGTCCGGAGCGCTGAATTACAGCAGTACGTACAATTGTGCGGACATCCGCGGGTCGACATCACATAGTGAGTATCCATAAACCCGGGAATGAATGACCGCCAGATCGCAGGAGAAATCGGCTGGATCACACCTCCGAACAGAATCGCATGCGTCCGGTCGTCGTGATCCGCGAAAGGGAGGTCCCCGAGATCATCGCAGCGGGCACGGGCCGGATTCGTGACGATCTCGCGGCCTCGCCGCAGCCACAGCCCGGGGATACGCGAGGGATCACCTCCCCCGGACAATGCCTCGACCAGATCGATCATCAGGCGTTCCCCTTCGCCCACGCAGACATAATCCGCATACTCGATGCACTCCTCCGGACACAATGTCGGATGAATGCCGCCCCAGATCACCGGCGCGCGCACGGCTTCCCGGATCGCCCTGTGAATGGGTTTGATCCGATTCATGTGACTCGTCATCAGCGACACGGCGATCAAATCCGGGGCCTGCTCCGCGATCCATCGCGCGATCCGATCGATTTCGTCATCGGAATCCGGCTGGTCGAATTCTTTCGGCGCAAACAGAATCGACACGTCGTCGCCATGCTCCCTGAGCGCTGCCGCGATCATCCGGGCACCGAAGCAAACCAGCGTATTCTCGAGGCTCAGGATCACAACCTTCATGTCGTTTTCCTCAGAGGCGGCACGTGATGGCGCACCAGCAGATCGGCAACAACCCGGGACCGCGGGATACGCGGCTCATGCAAAGCCGGCCGGCCACCCCTCCCCCAGATGATGAGGTGATCATGACTGAACCTCGGAGCGGATCGCGCCACGAGCGCATCGACGAGGAGCAATCTCTGGATGAGTGGGCGCGCCGAAGCATATCGTTTCCAGCCGGGCTGATTCCGGTAGCGATCGAGTAAAAACCAGCGCAGCGACTCACGCGCCGCATCTCCGATCGCCGTCGATTCAACGGTGAAATCGTAGTATGACCGGCGCTGGGTTTCGCTGTCCGGATCGGCCCACGCGGCATGATGGTAATATGCCGAGCACCACCGGGTCCGCGCCCCGAGATACAGCGCGTCCGGCCCGAAAAGATCCCGAACTTCCCCGTCGGTCAGATGGTGCAGGTGCGCATGCGGTTCGTTGGGGTCGATCGCGTCGCGGGACTGCCGCGCATCCTGTTCGGAGGCCGACCGAGGCATCGACACGATCAGATACTTCCGGGCCGCCCGTTTGAGTTCCCGGATGCCCGCTTCGAGATCTCCGACATGCTCGAGGGTTTCGGAAGCGATCACGATATCCGCCGATCCGGCGCGCAGCGGAAGCGATTCGACGTTCGCCGAAAACCCGCGCACACCATACAAGTGCCGCGCCTTTTCGATCGCCTGGTCCGACAGATCGATCCCGATCCCATCACATCCCATGAAACGGCTCAGATACCCGATGAGATACCCGTCGGCACATCCGACATCGATGACGGAACGGCCATCGAGATCATTCAGGGTGAGGAGAATCGAGATCGTCCGGGCGTATTCCTCGAGTCTGAAGGCGAGAGCCGAATAGGCATGGCAGGGCTGATTCGGAATATACACGCCGTTGGAATCGAACAGATCGAATCGTCGATTCAGCCACCGGCGCGTCTCGATGACATATTGCTTCCCCTGGGGCATCGCTCGCATCCGCTTGTCGTCCTGATCACCCGGATCGAATTCGCGCGCATTATATTGACCTTGCCCCTTCAGTGCAACGCGCGGAGCGGCATGACAGGCGTAAAAAGAATTGCGTCGGGACGAACCGCATTGTAGCGTCTGAACGATCAGGTTCATCACATCGAACCTGAAGGAGGGAACATGCACACGATTTTTTCGGATGACGCCGCGATCCGCATCGTCGAACTCGAACTGCCCGAAGACCGCCGGCTGCTCGACATCATCCACCTCGCCTACGATCGCGAATACGGATTCACGCACAGCGATACCGAACGGGATCATTTCGCAGCGTATCTCGCGGCGCACCGCGACATCTATCACCCGATCGCTCTCCTGCTGGACGATGAACCGGCCGGATACATTCGTGCATACGACCGACTATCGACATCGTCCTGCGACACGGTCTCGATGCTCGACCTGGTCTACATCCTTCCGGAACATCGCGGTAAAAAGCTCGGCCGGCTGCTGATGGATGTCTACATCCGATTTGTCCGGGAATCGGGGCATGCCCGGATCGACCTGCTGACGGATCTGGACAATCCCGCCGCCGTTTCGCTCTACGAATCGCTCGGATTCCGAGGCCGCGCGCGGCATCAGATGATTCTGTTTCTGAAGGACAATCCGACCCTGAACGCGTATCTCGACAACAAAATCAACCATCAACGATCCGGCTGATCCATGAAAGGCTTCGTGACATTTCTCACCATCTTCCTGACGGTCTACGTTCTGATGCACCTGACGGTCTATTTCTGGCTGCGCTCAGTCTTCGCACTTCGAGGTCTCGCGGCGTGGATACTCGCGATCGGACTGTTCATCCTGCTGCTTTCATTTCCGGTCGGCCGCTGGTTGACCTCCTCACACGCCCATCCGTTCTCCGAATCCACACTCCTCACCGGCTATTACTGGCTGGGCATTCTGTTCTGTCTGTTCAGCATGGCGCTCGTCGGATTCGTCATGCTGGGTCTCACCCGTCTCTTCGGCACGATCGCATCGATCGACGCGGGCAAACTGACGCCGTTCTTCGCCCGAGGCACACTCGCCATCATCGCGATTCTTATCGTCGCTATGCTGATCGGCCACCGCACGGTGAGGCATCCCGTGCTACGAACGCACCGACTTGTGATCGATCGCCTCCCCTCCTCCGCTGCCCCGCTCAGAATCGTTCAGCTATCGGATCTGCATCTCGACGAACTGCGATCGCCTGCATGGTTCCGATCGATCGTCGAGAGGGTCAATGCACTCAAGCCCGATCTGATCGCGCTGACCGGCGACATCATCGACGGCCCGCCCGATCGGCTGTCGGCGTTCATCCCACTGCTCGAGTCACTCGAGGCGCGACATGGTGTCTTCGGAATCACGGGTAATCACGAGTATTACATCGGGGCGAGGCGGACAACCGAGTTTCTGTCCGCGAGGGGTATCATCATGCTGCGGAATTCGGTTCGGACGATTCCCGGGGTCATGCATCTGATCGGGCTGGATGATCCGAGCGGGACGGCCCATTTCGGCGAGACCCCATTCGATCCGGACGACCTGGTGAATGCCCTGACACCCGACCTCCCAACCGTGCTCCTGTACCACCAGCCGAGAATTCCGGAACTACCGGTTCAACGGCCGGACCTGCAGCTGAGCGGGCATACGCACAACGGGCAGATCTGGCCGTTCACGCTTCTGACCGGGCTGGTCTTCGAGCTGCAGACCGGTCTGCATGAGGTGTCCCCTGGTCGCTATGTGTATGTGTCGAGCGGCACCGGGATCTGGGGCCCGCCGTTCCGGATTCTCACCGAGTCCGAAATCACGCTGTTCGAATTGACCGGGCCCACCCTTACCCGCTGAGTTCCGTTTTCCAGCGGGCGATCAGGTTCAGCGCATCGAGCGGCGTCAGGGATTCGACTTTCAATCGACGCAGTTCGTCGATGCAATCCGGCATCGGTTCGGAGAACAGCTCGAGCTGAATGACTTTCTGAGGAGGAGGAATCCTGCGTGCCGGGACTTCCAGACGCCCGGATTCCTTGCGTTCGAGTTCCGCGAGCACTTCCTTGGCGCGTGCGAGAACCGATTGAGGGATCCCCGCGAGACGCGCGACCTGGATTCCGTATGAACGATCGACGCCTCCGGGCACAACCCGCCGGAGGAACACGACCTGATCGTTCCATTCCCGCACCTCGATGTTGAAGTTCCGGACCCCCGGCAACTGATCGGCCAGATCGGTCAGTTCGTGGTAGTGCGTCGCGAACAGGGTCCGCGCTCGAATCCCATGCAGATACTCCGCGACGGCCCACGCGATGGACAGCCCGTCGAACGTGCTCGTACCGCGGCCGATTTCGTCCAGAATCACGAGGCTTCTCGACGAGGCATTGTTCAGAATATTGGCCGCCTCGGCCATCTCGACCATGAACGTCGACTGACCTCCCGCCAGATTGTCCGCCGCGCCGACCCGTGTGAATATCCGGTCGGCGACACCGATCTGCGCCTGTTCAGCCGGAACGAAACTGCCCATCTGCGCCATCAGCACGATCAGCGCGACTTGGCGGATGTACGTCGATTTTCCGGCCATGTTCGGTCCGGTCAGGATGATCAGCCGCCGTTCGTCGCTGTCGAGATGCACGTCGTTCGAGACGAAGGATTGGGACGAGGTGATCTGCTCGACGACGGGATGCCGCCCGGCCTGAATCCGCAAGGTATCGTCCTCGTGAATCCCGGGCCTGCAATACCGCCTCCGCACCGCCAGTTCGGCCAGCGAGGATGCGACATCGAGATCCGCAAGAGCACGCGCGGTCGCCTGAATCCGCTGTGCCTCAGCTGCGACCGTATCGCGGATCCCGCCGAACAGCTCGAACTCGAGCGCCGCCATTTTCTCCTCCGCCCCGAGAATCAACTCCTCCATTTCCTTCAGTTTCGGCGTGACATAGCGCTCGCCATTGGTCATTGTCTGGCGTCGGATGTAATCCGGCGGCACTTTCGAGATCTGCCCTTTCGACACTTCGATGTAATACCCGAACACGCGGTTGTAGCTGACCTTGAGCGTCGGGATCTGCGTCCGCTCACGCTCGGTCTGCTGCAACGTCGCAATCCAGCTCTTGCCATCGCGGGCGGCCAGTTTCAACTGGTCCAATTCCTCGCGGTAACCATCTCGGAAAATGTTTCCTTCCTTCACGCTCAGGGGCGGATTGTCGACGATCGATCGGTCGAGGAGTTCCCGGATGTCGTCGAGCAGATCGATCTCATCGGCAGATCCGACCAGGCCGGGAGCACCGGAAGAACGGAGTTGCGCCGTCAACGCCGGCAGGACCTGGAGTGAATCCCGCAGAGCCGCAAGATCCCGTCCGTGGGCCACGCGTGTCGATATCCGGCTGATCAGGCGTTCGATATCGGCGATCGACCGCAGCGATTCGCGGATCGATCGTCGAATCGTGTCCTCGTTGTAAAATACTTCAACGCGATCGAGCCGTGCACGGATCGCCGCCGCATTCCGGAGCGGCTGCTCCAGGCGTCGTTTGAGGAGTCTCGCGCCCATCGACGTGACGGTATCGTCGAGATAATGCAGGAGGCTGCCTTCGCGGGATCCGTTGAGCATGGTGCGGGTCAATTCGAGATTCCTCCGGCTGGCCGCATCGATGTGGAGAAATTCACTCACATTGACGATCCGGATGTGCTGGAGATGCCCGAGATCCTGGACGCGGGAGGCCTGGAGGTAATGCAGAAGCACGCCGCAGGCTGTGAGAGCGGCGGGAAGCTGATCGAGGCCGAATCCGTCGAGACCAGAGACCTTGTACTGTTCCCGGATGCGATCGGCAGCATACTCGACGGAAAAGACCCATGGCTCGATCTGCGTCACCCGGCACACTTCCGCGCTTTTCAGCGGATTCCAGTCCGCCGGAACGAGGACTTCCCGGGGATTCCAGCGACCGAGTTCGATCTGGAGCACATCCTCGTTCGCAGCCTCCGTCAACTCCATCGCATTGAATTCGCCGGTCGACAGGTCCATGACCGCTATACCGAAACGGTCCCTCACACGCGCCACGGATGCAATGTAATTGTTGTCGCGGCCGTCGAGCAGATTCGTTTCGAGGAGTGTTCCCGGTGTGATGACACGCACCACCTCACGTGAAATCAGTCCGCGACTCGCCTTTGCATCCTCGACCTGTTCGCAGATCGCCACCTTGTAATTCCGGGCAATCAGTTTGGAGATATAGCTGTCGATCGAATGAAACGGAACGCCGCACATCGGCATTTTATCGTCCGCGTTCCGGTCACGGCTGGTCAGGACGATTTCGAGAATCGGGGCGGCGAGCACGGCATCCTCGCCGAACATTTCATAAAAATCTCCCATGCGGAACAGAACGATGGCATCGGGGAACTGCTGTTTGACAGCATGATACTGCCGCATGACCGGCGTGAGTCTGGCATTCACGACGGATCTCCGGATTTCCTGATCTGATCGCGGAGCTGGATGTGCAGAAGTTCGCGTTCGGCCAGTTTTGCGGCAAACGAAGCCGGGAATGCGACCTGTATGGATTTGTAGCGGCGAATGGCCTCGTCCTGTCTACGATTCAGCAGTGCGATCCGCGCAAGTTCCAGGACCGCCCAGGAAGACTCGATGGTTTGTTTCCGGGCGAGCGGCTCGAGTGTGGCGCGGGCCTTGTCGAATTCCTTGTGCATGATATAGGCACGGGCAAGCGCAATCTGAAACCGGGTGATCGACGGATCCCGCGGGAATCTGAGGATGATGTCAAAATATGCTTTCGCTGCCTCGTCATACTGTCCCTGCCGGACCAGATCGAGTGCCAGCGCTGTGGCAACGCGCACGGTGCGATCCTTGTCGCGCACCTTGCTCAGAGCATCCCGGATGAGGGGTGCAGCGGTATGATCCGAATCGATCAGAACCAGGATACCGGCCAGTTTCTCGTGATCGGCATTGATGGTCTCGGAATCGACGCCGATCGAATCCATCCCCGCAATCGTTCTATCCACAACATCTTGAATCGCCTCCGCATGGGTGTGCACGGCGAGAATGAGGAAACACAAGGCGGCAGCAACGGTCATCCATGAACGATTCATTTCGTCTCCCTTGTCGCGGTCAGCTCGGGATCAGCGGCGTAAAGCGTGCCCCACATCTCGCACACCGGACATCTCCACGTCATCCTGCCGAACGAGTACCCGCAATCCCGGCACCGATATCCATCTCTCACGATTGCGCGGCCCATCCATTCCCGTGATGCATCTCGGGCCAACGCGACGCAGTCTAATTTTTCCGCAATGTCGCAGTATTTCGCAAGTCTGTCAGCCGACAATCGTCTGAAATCAATCGTTTCGAATTGCCGGCGTGCTTCGGCAGATCGATTCAGAACCATCAACAGGGAAACCAGTTCGAGCCGGCCGGTTGCATGCGCCGATTTTTCCTTAATGTGATCCGTCAGGCACGCAATCATAGACTCGGGTATCGCCCGTTTCCATACGTCGAGCGAATCCACGAGAAATCCGGTGAGATCGTCGCGGAGTCTGAGAAACGCCGCACAGTGAATCGCAGGATTGCCCTGACCCGGATCCAGTAGAACGAGCCGGATCGATTCAAGTTGGAGCGCTGCGTTTTCGGGATCATCGGCGAGCGCTTCATCCAGAATCTGAGCGGCATCTTTCAGTTCCATCCGGTCCAGGAGTTCGGATGCTCTGGCCGCCTGAATATAGGGAATCGGTTTGAGCTTTCGGATGTCTCCGGAGGATCGCTTCCACCAACCGATCGCCTCATCCCAATTCCGTTCTCGCTCGCGAAGCCGCGCCATGAAACGCGCGGCATCGTGTTGAGTGACCGCGTGGCGATAGGCTTTCTGAGCCGCCTCGGAACAGCGCTCCCACAGACCGCATTCAAGAAAATCACGAGCGATTTCGAGATAAACGACACCTCGCGCGGTTTCCGTCAGATCGTTCCGCTGGAGTAGACGTCGATGCAGATCGACCGCGCGATGAAGCCAACCTTTTTTCCGGAACAAGACGGCGAGTGTCAGGAATGGATCGATGGACGAATCCTGTTGTGAGGTGATGGAGGTCAGCAACCGGATCGCCTCATCGCGATCCCCGTCGATCGCTTTGGAGAGTGCTTTGGCCAGATCCGGAGAGCAGTCCTTTTCCGCGGATCGCGCCAGTCCGAACGAACGGGCGATCCAGCCGATCAGAAATCCGGCGATAAGAAATCCGATCGAGGCGGCAAGGAGCCAGTGCATGGGATTCTCAGTCGGCTTTCCTGCGCCATCGCCGATGGAACCAGACCCACTGTTCGGGTACACGCAGGATCTGCTCGCCGATCCGCTCGTTGATTGCCGTGGTCACTCTGAGAACATCCTCATCGGGCGTGCCGCTCGGTTCAAATTCCAGCTTTTCTGACAGTTTCAATGCATACCGTCCATCCGGTTGCTCTTCGATGAAACCGACATACGTATCGAACCAGTGTTTCAAAGCGAACGCCGCGGGTCCGCTCGGTGTATTGGCAAGGTGTCCGAGAAACGGAACGAAGACACTTTTAACCCGAGTATCCTGATCCATCAGAAGTCCGACTATCTGTCCGCCGGACATGCTGATCTGTTTGAGACTACGCGCCGCTGATGGGCTGTCCCGATCGATCACCACGATGGAATGCGAACTGCGCGCTTCGTCAATCCATTTCTGGATGGCCGGATTGTCGTTGATTCGTGCAAGCACGGTCAGGGGGGCGATCCGCGCGATTTTCGCGGCCAGCAACTCCCAGTTGCTGTAATGACCGGTCAGGATGATTGCAGACTTGCCAGCGGCCATGGACGATTCAAGCGCGGATTGAGCGGTACCACCATCAACCAGCGCATCGATTTCCGGTCCGCTGAGATCTCTGAGTTTTAGCGCTTGCATCATGTACCGCGAGATATTCCGGAACACTGCAGCGGCAATTTTACGACGATCCGCTTCCGGAAGAGAGTCTCCGAGAACGAGTTTCAGATTCGAGAGTGTGATGTGTTTCATACGGGTTGGAAACAGGTAGATGGCCCGCCCCAGCCATGTACCCAGGAGCGAGGCCTGTTTCCAACTCAGAAGATGAATCAGGTTCCATCCTGCGGTGAGCGCGAAACCGGCAATCCAGCGGAGAAACCGTCGCCGGAATTTTCGTCTCAAGCTTTCCCACCTCGCCTGTCGAGAGCAGCGGCGACAAACGAAACGAACAGGGGATGCGGCATACGTGGGGTCGATTTGAATTCCGGATGGAACTGCACACCGACAAACCACGGATGCTCCGGGATCTCGACAATCTCGACCAAGCTTCCGTCCGGCGATTGGCCGCTGACGAGCAGCCCTTTGGAGGTGAGTGCATCGAGATAACGGTTGTTGAATTCATAACGATGGCGGTGACGCTCGCGAATATCGGAAGTCTTGTATGCCTTGTAGGCATTCGATCCCGGCTTCAGGACGCAGCCGTACGCTCCGAGCCTCAGGGTGCCGCCCATGTCGGTCACATTCTGCTGACCCGGCAGCAGGTCGATCACCGGATCCGGGGACTGTTTGTCGAATTCCGAGCTGTTGGCGTCTGGAAGACCGGCGACATTTCGCGCGAATTCGATTGTGGCACACTGCATCCCGAGACATATTCCGAAGAACGGAATCTTGTTTTCACGGGCATATTGCACAGCCAGGATTTTCCCTTGGATGCCCCTGTCACCGAAACCGCCTGGCACTAGGATTCCATCTGCAGTCTGCAGATGCGCTTCCGGGCCGTCATGCTCGATCAGTTCGGCATCGACCCATTGCATATCGAGTTCGCATTCATTGGCGATCGCGCCATGGATGAACGCTTCGGAGAGGCTTTTATAGGAATCCTTGAGCTGAACATACTTCCCGACCACGGCGATCCGGGTTTTCCGCTTAGGATTCTTCAACCGGAATACGATGTTTTCCCAGCTTGTCAGATCGAGAGGCCGGGGTTCGAGACCGAGGTAGTCGATGACAAGTTTATCGAGTTCCTCGTGAGCATACTGAACAGGCACTTCATAGATGCAGTTGACATCGAGCGCTGTGATGACGGCCTTGTAGTCGACGTTACAGAACATGGCGATTTTCTTTTTAACATCCGCTTCGATTTCAACTTCCGACCGGCACAGAAGAATATCAGGTTGAATACCGATTTCCCTGAGATTCTTGACGCTGTGCTGCGTCGGTTTGGTCTTAATTTCCCGGGCGCAACGCAGGAACGGGATCAGCGTGAGGTGGATATACAGCACATTCTGGCGGCGCACATCAAACTGGAACTGGCGGATTGCCTCGAGAAACGGAAGGCTTTCGATGTCACCAACCGTTCCGCCCAGTTCCACGATCACCACATCGACATCTTTCGAGAGCAGGGTGATCCGCGATTTGATTTCATCCGTGACATGGGGCACGACCTGGACCGTGCGTCCGAGGAAGTCGCCATGGCGTTCTTTCTGAAGAATCGAGTGGTAGATTGCACCGGCCGTCACGTTGTTGGTCTGACTCATCCGGGCATGCGTGAAACGCTCGTAGTGGCCCAGATCGAGATCCGTTTCGGCCCCATCGTCCGTGACATACACCTCACCATGCTGGAAAGGGCTCATGGTTCCGGGATCCACGTTCAGATAGGGATCGAACTTCAGGTGCGTCACTTTAAATCCCCGGCATTCCAGCAGGGCACCGATCGAGGCGCAGGCGATGCCCTTACCGAGAGAAGAAACAACGCCTCCGGTCACAAAAATGTATTTAGCCGCCATACATCAACGTCTCCTCAAGAGAGTGTCCAGTTTGGTCAGATCCTCCGGTGTATCGATACTCGGCGCGTTCGATTCCACAAACCGCACCGCGATCTTTTCCCCCATCTCGAGCGT
>CAYYMM010000035.1:0-35797 GCA_964472395.1 uncultured bacterium
CTTCGGATTACTTCAAACGATCGAAGGAGACATTGCTGTCGACCGAGTATCCCGGGTATTACAGTGTGCCCACGCTGGCGGAAAACACACTGAATTACATGAAAATGTACTCGTATTCAGGCGACTGGCATCCACGACATAACCATGCGCGTGCGCCGCAACTCGCACCTCCCATTTCCGTTCTCGCCCTCTTCGGTCTCACCATCGCTCTCAGCCGCTGGCGCCGCGATATCGATCGATTCTTTATACTGGGTTTCCTTCTGGTGTCTTTGCAGGGAATTCTGACTGTCCATAATAACACCGCCAATCTGAATCGTGTCGCAGAAAACATCCCGATCGTGCATTTCTGGGCTGTTTGCGGCATGGTCTACATTGCCGACGGACTGGCTCGTTTCATGTCCCCGAGACATTATCGAAGACTGGTTGGAACGCTCACAGGACTCATCCTGATGATTTCAGTCGCATTCGAGTATCACCTCTACTTCAATCTCTACTCGAAATCCCGAGAAATCGTCGGAGTCTTCGGATTTCAGCCTGAGCTGACAGAACCCGCCGAGGTGATCCGGGATCTTCTCGATCATGATGAGACCCTTCGTGTGTTTGCCGAGTACACCCGCTCGGATTCATTCCGTTATGTATTGCCGGCTCATCCCCGGTTGTTCGAGATCATGAACGGGAGGCTTCCGGATCAGTTGCCCGAAGGATCTCTTGCCATCGTTGTCCTCGATCAGAATCATTCTCTGGATCGTGACGTTCGGCACCGCTTTCCGGATGCCATTGTTGACGAACGGGATTATTCGTTGATTCCAGGCTACACGTTGTATCGGATTTATCGTATTCAGAGTTGATCGGGCAAGGCAGTGGCTTCGCGCCCCCGAGGCCACCCGAGACGGTGGATGGACCTTTCGATTTCATCGGCACTCACGTCCGTACAAATTGTTACCTGTCCCAAACCGGCTGGGAGTATCCATCGGGCAACACCTCCCATGCGCTTCTTGTCACGCTGAATCGAAGTCAGCAGATCGCTTTGCTTGGGACGGGTCAATGATGTCGAAACCGGGAGGCCGAGATTCAGGAGGAGGCGGACGAGTCTGGCAAATTCATCGTGCGACAGCAGACCGCGATTGGCGGCGATCGATGCCGCGGCAACCATACCGATCGAAACCGCCTCACCGTGGAGCAGGTTGCGGTATTCCATAATCGTTTCGAGCGCATGGCCGAGGGTGTGACCGAGATTCAGATTGAGGCGCTCTCCGATGTCTCTTTCGTCTCGAGCCACGATGCCGGCTTTGATTTCACAGCATTTCGAGATAATCGCTTCGAGGACACTACTGTCGCGCTGAAGAATCTTCTCGACTTTCGATTCCATGAATCCGAAGAGATCGGAGTCGCCGATGACTGCCGTCTTGACGACCTCCGCCAATCCGTTCTTGAAGTGCCGAGGGGGCAGCGTCTGAAGAAACGGGGGATGGATCATCACTGCAGATGGATGGTGGAAGGCTCCAACCAGGTTCTTTCCCTCTGGAAGATCGACTCCCGTTTTCCCGCCAATCGATGAATCACATTGAGCGATGAGGGTCGTCGGGAAGATGACCCACGGCAATCCCCGGAGATAGGTTGCGGCGGCGAACCCCGCGAGATCACCGACCACACCTCCGCCCAGAGCGACGATCGTGGATTTCCGCTCGAGACGGTGTTCTGCGAGATGCGCGTAGCATTTGGCAATGTTCCGCATCGATTTCGAGCGTTCGCCGGGGGGAATGATGAAGGGTTCCGTCAGAGTCCATCCTGTTTCAATCAGGGCCTTTGAGACAATCTGCCCGTAGAGGGGGTAGACCGTCTGATCCGAGATGATACAGGCCGGAGATCCGGAGCACTTCCATGCAACGGAGTCAATGAGCTTCGGGATGGGGTTTCTGGCAATGACAATGGGATATCGAAGGGAATGAATGGCAATGGGTTTAAACAATGTTGACACGGATTGTCTTGAGACTCCTATCGATCGGTATCGTCTTCCGGGGGATGCGGGAGAATCTGGAAGGGCATGCGTTCGAGATGCGACGAATAGTTGTCCTTGACCTCATCGAGCGAATCACCGCCGAATTTTCTGAGAAATTGATCGGCGATTACGATCGCGAGCATTGCTTCCGCAACGACTCCGAGTTGCAACACCGTGCAGATTTCTCCGAACGTCTGAGGCGGTTGATCCGGTCTGAGCGTCTGAAGATTGACAGACGGGAGCGGCTTCATGGGACTGGGAACGGGAGGGATCGCGCAACGGATGGAAATCGGGCTTCCATTAGAAATCCCATTTTCGATCCCGCCGGCATGATTAGTGCTTCGATAGATGATATCGGGTTGCTTTTTATCTTTCGATCGTTTGACGTAGAGGGGATCATGGGCATCATATGATGACTGATTCACACTGCGAAATCCGTCTCCGATTTCGACCCCTCGGATGCCAGGGAAACTCATGAGCGCCGCCGCAATCAGGCTCTCGAGACGTTCATCCCACTGACCATACCCCCCCAGTCCGATCGGAATCCCGACCGCAATCACCTCGAACACCCCCCCCAAAGTCTCGCCCTCACGACGCGCCGCTTCGAGAGCCAGGATCATGCGATTGGCCGCTTCGGAATCAGCACAGCGAATCGATGAAACCTCGGCGAATTGCCGAATTTCCTCATAGTCATTCGGCAGATTCGTCACGGACTCGCGACCGATCGTGATCACATGACTGAAGATCCGGATATTGAAATGCAACAACAACCTGCGGGCAATGGCTCCGGCAGCCACCCGGATCGCCGTTTCCCTGGCACCGGCCCGTTCATCCACATAACGCAGATCGCGATATCCGAACTTAATCGCACCGGCCAGGTCCGCATGACCCGGGCGTGGCGTCGACCAGGCACCCATGACCCGCTTTTCATACGTATGGAGCAGAACGGTCTGGGCGAGTCCTGCATGGCGGTTTTCGATCTGCAGTGTGATCGGGATCCCGAGAGTCTCACCGCTGCGGACGCCGGACAGAATCGCGACCTCATCATCTTCGAGATGAATCGAGGTTTCGTCCGCCAGGTTATAAGACGAATGCAACCGTGAAAGTTGTTCGTTGATCGTCTCCGGATCCACTGCCAGTCCCGCGGGGATGCCATCGATCACCGAGATCAGAGAAAATCCGTGGGATTCGCCTGCTGATACCAACCTGAGTCCGCCCATGCTTCGCTCCTTGAATCCGGGATGTTCTGTGGTCAGGTTTCCATATCGAAATGCGAGAGTTTCATGGTATAGGTTGCCCGGCCCTGAGTCAATGACCGGAGTTCCGTAGCGTATCCGAACATGGTGGACAACGGCACGAGCGCGCGGATGATCTGCATCTGTTTCCTCGGTTCAATGCCGGTCACGGATCCTTTACGCATCTGAAGATTGCCGATGACATCTCCGAGAAAATCGGCGGGGACCGACACCTCCACCTCCATGAAGGGAGACAGGAGAATCGGATTGGCCTTCAGACATGCTTCTCGGAACGCCGTCGAAGCAGCGTATTGGAAATCGTTGAGAGTGGATATGTCTGCGTGATAGGAGCCGGCCGCCAGGATGACCTCGACATCTTCCACTGGATATCCGTACTGGATGCCTGAATTGAGGCTGTCGCGGATGCCTTTTTCGATTTCACGCACAAAGACATCGGGGAGCAGATCCGGGGGGGTGATCGAGTGAAAGGAGAATCCGCTGGATCGCGTTGCAGGACGGACACGCAGAACGACGTGTGCATAATGTTCGGTGCCCCCGAGCTGCCGCGCGAACTTTTCCTCGTGCATCGCCTCACCCCGAATGCTCTCACGATATGCCACCTGAGGTTTACCGACTTTCGCCTCGACATGAAACTCGCGAAGCAGCCGTGAAACCAGAATTTCGAGATGGAGTTCTCCCATTCCGGATATGATGGTCTGGCCCGTGTCGGGATCCAGATTGACTCGAAATGTCGGGTCTTCTTCGGCGAGCGATTCCAGTGCATTGGCCATCTTCGCCTGATCGGCAACCGTTCTCGGTTCGATCGCCACAAAGATGACCGGTGTCGGAAATGTCATACTTTCCAGATAGACCGGCTGATCGAACGAACAGAGCGTATCGCCGGTGACTGCGGTCTTCAGTCCGATCAACGCTGCGATGTCGCCTGTGCCTACGATTTCGAGACGTTCACGTTTGTTTGCGAACATCCGGAATACCCGACCGACACGCTCTTCCTCGCCTGTGCGCGGATTCAGCACGCGATAGGGCGGCTCGAGTCGACCCGAGTAGACTCGCATGTAATACAGTTTTCGGCGTTCAGGATCATTCTGAATTTTGAAGATCAAGCCCGTGAACGGTGCTTTAGGATCAGGAGGTCTATCGACTTCCTGGTTATCCGCGACCCGATGCGCTTTGACCGGCGGAATGTCCTTGGGCGACGGCAGATAATCGACGACGGCATTGAGAACGGGCTGGATGCCTTTATTCCGGAGCGCAGCGCCACAGAAGACAGGGAACACGAGAGTCTGGATGGTCTGGTGTCGAATCGATCTGCGGATCATGTCGAGCGGGATGTCGCTCCCCTCACAATACAAATCCAGCAATTCCTCGTCATTCTCCGTCAGCGTCTCGATCATTTTCTCCCGCCACATCTGCGCGTCGTTGATCAATTCCGGCGGGATGGGTTCCACTGAGAACTCCATGTCCATATCACGTGGCCAGATCAGCGCCTTCATTTCCAGAAGATCAATAGCGCCGCGAAACTCACTCTCGGAACCGATCGGAATCTGCACAGGAAGAGGAGTGGCATGAAGCCGTTCCCGGATTTGCCTGACGACATTGAAGAAGTCCGCGCCGATGCGGTCGTTCTTGTTAATGAAAGCCAGTCTGGGGATTCGATAGCGATCGGCCTGAAGCCAGACGGTTTCGGACTGCGGTTCGACACCGCCGACCGCGCAAAAGACTGCGACAGCGCCATCGAGCACCCGGAGGCACCGTTCAACCTCGGCGGTAAAATCAACATGGCCCGGAGTATCGATGATATTGATCTGACATTGCTTATACATGAGGGTGACGGCAGCGGACGTGATGGTAATGCCGCGTTCGCGTTCCTGCTCCATCCAGTCTGTCACGGTCGACCCATCATCGACCTCACCGATCCGATGCGTGAAACCCGTATAAAACAGTGTGCGCTCGGTGAAAGTCGTTTTACCGGCATCGATATGCGCCATGACGCCGATGTTACGGATCTGTTCTAGTTTTACCTGCGGCCCCGTCGCCGCCATAAGCTGTTCCTTCCTATTCGAATTCCAGAGAACTTTCCTGGGTTACACCCATGATTTCGTCGAGCGTGGTGACGCCCTGGAGCACTTTCCGTATGCCGTCCTCACGAAGTGTTCTGAGCCCCGATTTCCTGGATTCGATCTCGATATCCTTCGATCCTGCCTTGTCTAAAACCATCTGGCGCATCTTATCCGTCACGAGCATCAGTTCGAAAATCCCCGTCCGACCTTTGAATCCTGTATTGCGACAGACCTTGCACCCTGCGCCGCGGAAGAGTTTGAGGGTTTTGGGAACCTCATCGAATCCGATCGATCGCATGACTTGCAGGGTTGGCGTGTAGGCTTCACGGCATTCCGTGCAGATCATTCGAACGAGGCGCTGGGCGATGACGCCGATGAGCGAGGATGCGAGGATGTAGGGCTCGACACCCATTTCGAGCAACCTGACGATGGTGCTCGGGGCATTGTTCGTATGCAGGGTCGACAGAACAAAATGTCCGGTCAGCCCGGCTTCGATGGCTATCGCTGCGGTTTCCGGATCCCGAATCTCGGCGACCATGATGATATTGGGGTCATGCCGCAGAATCGCGCGAATGCCCTTTGCAAACGTAAAGCCGGACTGCGGATTGATCTGCCCCTGTACCGCGCCGTCAATCTGATACTCAACGGGGTTCTCAAGTGTGATGATCTTTTTAGACGGTTCCTTGATTTCATGCAGGATGCTGACCAGGGTGGTGGTTTTACCGCATCCGGTCGGGCCGGTGACGAGAAAGATGCCCTTGTCCTGACTGAGTCCTTTGCGGAATTCAGCTAGGATATTGGGTGCGAGGCCCAGTTCTTCCAGAGCGATCCGCATTTTTCTTCTCAGGATACGGAGTACCAGAGATTCGCCGAACGTCCCCGGAAAACTCGATACCCGGAAATCCACTTCCGTTCCATCGACAACCCTGGAAAAGCGCCCGTCCTGGGGGATCATCCGCTGATCGATCTTCAATTGAGCCATGATCTTGATCCGGGATGTAACGGGGCCGACCAATGAGACAGGGATGGATTCGATGGTTTGCAGCAATCCGTCGATGCGCATCCGGATTCGCAGTCCATCTTCCTGTGGTTCGAAGTGAATATCCGAGGCGTTCTCGGCCAGAGCCTTGGAGATGTAGTCATCGACCAACTTGACCAGGGGAGCATCGCCGATCGAGGGAGAGATCTGAAGATTTCGACGGTCTTCGATCGGATCCGGTTTTTTCCGGGCATTCATCTCCTTGATCGCATCGATGATGTTACCCAGACGACCGTAATATTTGTCGATCATCTTGGTGATATCTTCGGATCCTGCAATGACATTGCGAACCTGATTGAGCCCCGAGGTGAAGCCGATCATTTGAAGCGCTTCGAAATCCTTGGGATTCGACATAGCAACATAGATTTTCTGGCCGATCACAAACAGGGGCATGATATTGTGTTTTCGAACCTGATCTTCCTTGAATTTTTCCATCAGATCGCTATCGGGGAGATAGGATTCAAGATCGGTGCAGCCTTTAAGCGCGAGACACGCGTTGATACGGGACTCGTTAGCGTAGTTTTTCTCGATGGCGATCCGAGTGACTTTTTTTCCGGATTCTTTGCGTAATGAAAGCACGTCCTGATACTGAGATTCTGTCAGGATTTTGTCTTCGAGCAGTGCCTTCGCGACCAACTCATCTCCCCAATGCTCCATATCGTACCCCCAGACGTGATAAGCCAGGTCAAGATGTTAGGATGTCAGGCCCGGACTGTCAAGCCGGAGGTCCGGAAGCATTGAAACGACGGGCGTTTGTATCCGTCTTCGTCAAACGCGAAAATTCATGTGCGCTTTTTGCTAATTTAGGGTATTATCGATTGTTCGTGTTCGGATGACGATCGGACCCGAGTTGTTTACGCGGTTGAGGAGACTTTCAGGAATGGCAAAGAACAAAAAGCCCGAGAAGACCGGATTCAGCCTTCAGGTGTTGATCCGTCAGTCACTGATGGACGGGAAGGCACACAGTCTGAATGATATCGTGAAATACATTGAACAATTCATGCATTCTGCGAGTAGCCTGATTGCTCAGATTCAGCTCATGCTGCAATCCAACCAGGATATCGAAAAAACACGCTCCGGTTTCAAGCTCCGCTCAGGCGCCACAATGAACGATCTCGCCGCCAAAATTCTAGCCTCAGCTGACTCTCCCCTCACCAGCAATGAACTCATCAAGAAAATCGCACGACAGGAAGGCGTTCCGGCAGAAACGGTCGAACTGAAACTCGATTCCGATTCACGTTTCAAGACCACTGGCGGAAAAGGCAAAACCGCTTACTACCTCGCTACTCGCAAAAGCGTCAACGACAAGGTTCTCGAGATCCTGAAAGCCAAAGCCAAACCGGTTCCGCTCACCGAAATCTACAAAATCCTCGAAAAAGAAATGGGATGTGATCGTTCTGAAATCATTTTCCTTCCGAAGGACAGTGCAAAGTTTCAGCGGATTCCCGGGCAAGGCTACAGTCTGAAGTCGGCCAAGGCGAAACGCGCCGCTCCAGCACCTCAGGAAAAACCGATGCACAACGTGACTCCTGGAGAAGTCGCGCGGGTCGTCGATCATCTGAGATTCTGCGGTGAGCGATTGACGGCTTCTCAGATTTCCGAAACCGTTCTGGGAATGTCGATTGAACGCACCAATCTGATCCTCAAATTGAACAAAGAGCGACAACTCAAACGTGAAAACGAGTTTTACTTCTATTTTGAGGAACCCACTGCAACCGAGATCCCACCGAAAATTCGAGAAACCGTGAACCAGAACTATATCCGGGTCAAAGGCATGATGCTCGGAAAACGCGAGATTTACACGGTCGATGGCATTCTGGACAGGATTTTCAAAATCAACATCACACACGACGACTACGATTTCTATCTCGATCTGCTCGAATCCCATCTCGAAAACGACGAAAGCCTCGTTCGCACGATGGACGGCTGGATCCACATCAATTATGACAGCCGCGCATCGTTCATCTCACCCGTCGAGTTTTCGCCTGCCATCCCGATCGAACCTGCTCCACCCAAACTCGACATACAGGTATTGACACCCGCCGAACAGAACTTTCTATCGCTTGAAGTCGAGTCCTTCGACGCCGGAATTGAAATACCCAAGTCGATCACGCACAGAGTCGTACCCTCCGAACGAGAATATGGTGTCCTGCAACTACATCCCCATCAACTCCGATTGTTTCCATCGAAACCTCAGTTCTATGAAATCACGATCGTAGCTGAGACAGACGGCATTCCTCATACGTGCTTCGTCAACCGGAAACTCAATAAAATCCTTGATGTTAAACCCCTTTTCGACACGATTCTGGGCGTCTGGGGCGGCAGGATCGAGATGGTGCGGATGCCGGATTCCGATACACGATTTCTGATCCGCAGCATCGAACTGGGCGAACAGGTCGACATCTCGGCTGAACGCATGAGTCAACTCGACGACCTGGCCTCTCACGACTGGACTGTCCCGACCCTCTTGCAGCGCGTCTTCATCGACAATCCGTCTCAAAGCCTGTCTCTGGCGGAACTGTATTATCAGATCAACGCCGTCCGGTCGGTGACGCGTCGAGAATTGCTTGAGACACTGAAGGACTTTCGCTGCTTTGTCGAAGAGAAGGATGTGCAGGGTCAGTATCGATTCAACCCGGAGTTCGGGCTTTCACGAGTCTCATCGGAAGCCGAAGCTGTGCAGATGACCGAAAAACCGGGGCAGGAAAGCGAAATCGCGGAGGTTCAGACATCGGCGACGACAACGCCGGACTCGGCTGCACCGCAGTCCAAACCGCCGGAATTGCATCCTGCGGAGACGGTTGAAACCGCCGCTCCGCCTGCACAGCCGAAGAAGAAAGAGAAAAAGCGCAGACCGGTCGAAGAAGAAATCCCGGAGCATCTCCGGAGACTCAAGAGTTTCGAACATCGCCTCCCTGGACTCGAATCCGTGCGTTCCTTGGTTGTCAAACCATCCGAACACGACCGCGGATCCCGAATCGGCGCTGTCTCAGCTGGTCGAATCGATGTACCAGAGACCGTCGCGAGGCCGAAGCGTCCGTCCGACGATGAACCGAGTCTGCTCAAACCGACACCGATCTCCGATGCTCCCCAGGAGTGGTCCCCGGGGCAATTTGTCAATCCCGAACGCGGAGCGGGATACACGGATCTCCATATGGCCCTCGAAGTCCTCAAGACCTTTGTCAGCCGCCCCCCCCAGATCCGCAAGACCGACGGATCCATCGTGTTGTTCCTGGACTCGAATGACGTCTCGATCTATTTCCGCGTGCCTCCGGAAAACATGAATTGTTGGATGGCGTGGATCCCCGATGATGATCTCAACGCAATCAAAAACTCCGGAAGCTTTATCCAGGAGGGCGATGCCCGAGCAAAATACTCAGCGAAGGGCTACTGGTGGGCGACGGAAAAATTCAAGGGGCCCAAGGGCAACTGGAAAGACCGCAACGTGCTCGAGGGCGTCCAGATCATCGCCAAGATCCTGGATCTGATGGACAAGCCGAGAAAGTAATCGACAGGTGCAACCGTGCCGATCATCGGGGATGTTTTCATATCCCAGGAAATTCTGAACGTTCGATTCTCCTGCGATTACTCAGCGTGTCGAGGTGTTTGCTGCGAAGTGGAAGGGGCTGGCGCACCTCTGTTGCCGGAAGAAGCCGAACGACTAAATGCGGTCTTACCTGCCCTTTTACCAAGGCTATCATCACAATCCCGCAGATTTCTCGATCATCATCCACTCCATGATGTTGATGCGGATAACATCTGGAGTCTCGCGTGTTTACCTGAGGGACCGTGTGTGTTCGATGAGAAACATAACGGAATGAACCGTTGCATCATCGAGCATCATCGAGATCCCGTTTCTCGGAAACTTCTCAAACCGGTTTCCTGCCGTCTTTTTCCTCTGAGGGTCAGGCCGTTCGGTGCATTCCGGATTTTGGAATTCGAACGCTGGCAGGAATGCCGACATAATCACGGAGTCCCCACTCGTCTGCTCGATCATGCGCGCAATGCCTTACTCGATCGTTTCGGATCGGCGTGGCTTGCCGAACTCGATGCGCTCTTCCCCCTCTGAAGTCAATCTTTTTCGCGGAACAACAGCGGATTGAGTCCGTGTTTCGCCATCAGTATGTAAAGACCCTTGCGATCCCGATTTGCTCGATCCGCTGCTTTCTTTACATTCCCCCTCGCCCATACCAGCAACTCGATCAGATAGTTCCGCTCGAATTCACTTTTCGCTTCCCGGTAGGAACTGGGACCAATCGTTGCCGATTCTCTCGACCGATTCGTCTTCCGCTTGTGTGATATCACTGAAGTTCTCATGGTCTCCTCCCCTATTCGTCTCGACGGACTGCGATCCAATTGAGCAAACTTCATGCCGCACATACCTCGATGTGCTTATCGAGGATCTTCTGATCGAATCGAGATGTCGTACGCTTCAGGATGGGGAATGGAGTCCCCAAACAGGAGAGAACAAACCTCAGCGACGGTATCAATTAACACGGTTTGAAAACACTATCGACGGAGAGCCACTCTTCGGGCACACCAGATCCAAAAGTGTGGTGTATCAATCTCCACGTTTTAAAATAACATCAACAGAATGCAACAGCTCCCGGCTGTCGAAAGGTTTGGGAAGAAAGAGATCGACGCCGAGTTCAAATGCTCGGTTCACTACATCGAATTCATCTTTCTGCGTTAACAGGATGACCGGGATGTTGCGCAGGACCTGGCTGTTTTTCATCAGTTCGAGCAACTCGATTCCGGACATCTCCGGCATGATGACATCTGCGATCACCAGATCCGGCCGGGTCTGTTCCATCATAACTTGACCGCTCTTCCCGTCATAAGCCTTGAAGACCTGGTATCCGGCTTTTTCGAGGATTCCGCTGACCAGGTCCACAATAAGACCCTCGTCGTCCACTATCAAAATCCGCTTTTTCATACGCCTCCAACCATACAAACAGAGAATCAGGGGTAGTCCTTTGGACATCCCGCATGTCGGATAGAGGTATTAAAGCATCCGGAATCACCGATTGCAACCGGAGTCTGTGACCGGCTTCTGAGGCAAGCGCTGGGAATGTATTGACTTTAGGCAGATCGAAAGGTTTAGTGGGTTTCGGAAGGAGACCGACATGAGTCTGGACAACAGTCTGTATCAGCGCATCGCATCGATCTTCCGCGAGCATGATTCGTTTATTGTTTCGGCGCATATTCGGGCGGATGGAGACGCCATCGCAGCGGTGTGCTTCGCCGACTCGCTCCTGAAGCGTCTCGGGAAAACGGTTCTATCGGTTCTGCACGATACCATGCCGGACCAGAAGTATGCCTTTCTCGAATCGTTCGATGACATTCGGCCGGTTTCAGCGGTACATTGTCCCTCCGATGCCATTCTGGTCCTTCTCGATACACCCACTTTTGAACGGATGGGAGATGTCGCAGCTTGGTTGCGGCCGCAGACCCGAATCATCAACATCGACCATCATGTATCCAACACTGGATTCGGTTTCATCGACATCGTCGATACATCGGCTTCATCGACTTCCGAGATGCTCATGCAGTTCTGGGATCTTTTTCCGGATATCATGGATGTGCGAATGGCGGAAATGCTGTTCACGGGCATCTGTTTCGACACCGGTCGTTTTCGATTTTCGAACACCACGCATACCACCTTTCGGATTGCAGGACGACTCGTCGAAGCCGGGGTCCATCCCGAGCAGATCACAGAAGCCATCTTCTATCAATGGTCATTGATCCATGCGCGGACAATCGGACGCGCGCTGAATAATCTCCAGGTTTACAAACAGAGCAAAGTTGCGGTAATGCTTCTGGATCACGATTTCTTTTCTCAAAATCCGGATGGCTGGAAGGAAGTCGAAGGCATCAGTGATCTCGGAACATCCATCGCGGGCATCGAAATCGCACTGTTTTTCAAGGAAATCGAACCGAAACGGTTCAAAGTCAGTCTGAGATCAGCCACCCATTGGGATGTTGGACGCATCGCTGCCGTTTTCGGAGGAGGCGGTCATGTGAAGGCTGCGGGCTGCGAGATCCGAGGTGATTTTGATACTGCCCTCAGACGACTACTTGCCGAGATCGAGCTTGCCGAGTAACGCCGCAGCGTTGCTCACCGATCCCAGACTGTCACCTCAACCGCATTCGGAATAGCCGCAACTCCGACAGGTTTCACACCCATTGATGTGCTCGACGACACCCCCGCAATCCGGACAGGCACCTCGTTCACGCTGAATGGCAATCTCCGAATTGGTCGGTTCGGATTTTGTCCTGAGATACCATTGGACGGCTTTTGCGATGGCATCCGAGCAAGAAAGGATCTTGTTGGGGCCGAATCCTTGGGGCTTATGGCAGCTGATCCCGATGAGTTGCTTGATGATGGCTTTGGGTTCGAGACCGGATCGGAGGGCGAGTGAAATGAGACGAGCAGTGGATTGTGTCTGTGATCCGACGCAGCCTCCGGCTTTGCCAATCTGCGCGAAGACTTCGAAAGGCTGCCCGGACTCATCCTCATTGATAGTCACATACAGGCTTCCGCAACCCGTTTCGATTTCCACCGTCTTGCCCTGCACACACATCGGTCTCGGACGGGCGGTAACGGACTGTGGCTTTAAAACCGGTGCGTTTTTCGCCGCTGGTTCCGTCGTTCCTGTCGACAGCACCTGCTGTTCACGACTCCCGTCCCGATACACGGTAATGCCTTTGCATCCGAGTTTGTAAGCGAGTTCATAGGCGAGGCGCACATCGTCTTCCTCGGCGGATTTCGCAAAGTTGATCGTCTTGGATACGGCATTATCGGTGTATTTCTGGAACACCGCCTGCATACGCACATGCCATTCAGGCGAGACATCATGTGCACAGACGAACAGTCGTCGTGCATCGGCCGGAATACCGTCGACTCCCTGCAACGAGCCCTTTTCCGCGATCTTCTGAATAAGTTCGCGTGAATAATATCCGTGATCCTGAGCGTGCTTAAGGAACAGAGGATGCACCTCTATCAACTCCTCACCATCCAGTATCCTGCGTTTGAATACGATGTTGTAAAGCGGCTCGATGCCGCTGGATGCTCCGGCTATGATCGATAACGTACCGGTCGGTGCAATCGTCGTCACGGTCGCGTTCCTCATCGGATTCGAACCACCGGTATCCCATTTCGAACCCTTGAAATTAGGGAATGGACCTCGTTCGTATGCCAGTTTCCTCGAGCATTCCTGCGCACGCTCCTCGATGAAACGCATCACTTCGGTGCCGGTTTCAAGCGCTTGATCGGAGTTATATGAGACGCCCATCTGAATCAGCATGTCGGAAAAACCCATGATCCCGAGGCCGATTTTACGGTTGGCAATCGTTTTCTGCTGAATCTGCTGGAGCGGAAATGCATTCATTTCGATCACGTCATCGAGAAAACGGACGGCGGTTTCGACCACCTTTCCCAGACGCTCGTAGTCGATCATCACCCGGCCGTCGACTTCTTTCAGCATGCGGGCAAGATT
The DNA here is from genome assembly GCA_964472395.1 of uncultured bacterium. GTDB lineage: Bacteria > CSSED10-310 > CSSED10-310 > CSSED10-310 > CALFER01 > CALFER01. Next base: position 13,854 of record CAYYMM010000035.1, read on the forward strand.
GATCGAGCCGAGATTGCAGGATTCGTAAGGTAACAATGGTTGCTCGCCGCACGGATTCGTCGATTCGATCATCCCAATGTGAGGCGTTGGATTCTCGGCATTGATTCTGTCCACAAATACAATTCCGGGTTCTCCGTTTTTCCACGCCTGATGAACGATCGAACTGAATACTTTACGAGCTTCCAGATATCCCTGAATCTGCTTGGTTCTGGGATTGATCAGCGGATATTCAGAATCGTTGCGAACGGCCTCCATGAATGAATCGGTAATAGCGACGGATATATTGAAGTTCTTGAGCCGATCCGTCTGATCCTTACAGGTGATAAACTCCGCGATGTCCGGGTGGTCGACCTGCAGGATGGCCATGTTGGCTCCCCGCCTTGTGCCGCCCTGTTTGATCGCTTCCGTTGCAGAATCGAACACGGTCATGAATGAAACCGGACCGGAAGCGACACCGTTGGTCGTTTTCACTCGGTCATCTTTCGGACGTATCCGCGAAAAGCTGAAACCGGTACCGCCGCCGGATTTATGAATCACCGCCGTGTCCCGGATCGTGTTGAATATTGAATCGATGGAATCCTCGATTGGAAGCACGAAGCAGGCGGACAATTGCTGAATATCGCGACCAGCGTTCATCAATGTCGGTGAGTTGGGAAGGAACTCAAGCGTAGTCATGAGACGGAAGAACCGCTGTTCCCATTCGCGCGCCGATTCTTCCCCGACAAACTTGCGTTCCGCCAGGGAAATGTTACGGGCGACGCGCTGGAACATCTCAACAGGAGATTCGATGATCGCTCCGTGCTCGTCCTTCCGAAGATACCGCTTCTTCAGGACAACCATCGCGTTCTCCGTCAACTCGATCACAGCATCGTCCGGTTTGGTTGCTAGTTCGACACCTTCGAATGCGAATTCACCTGTCGAATTACTTCTATCAATCCCCACATCAGCGTCTGTTCTCGGATCAACTGATGGACCTTTCATTCGATACCTCCTGCTGGATCTGTGAGGGACAACCCCACAACCTCGAAATGCGCCTCGTACTCAAATGATTGTGGCAAGATTGGATACTACCACAAAATATTGGGATCCTGTCAAGGACTCGTTCAGAATTCGTCCGGATCGACCGCGCGGTTTCATGGGTCCGTCCGATCAATTCAGGACTTCGAGTCGTACTCGGGTGATACCGTTCTGGATCATGCGGATCTTGCGTGCCGCGGCATAGGAAAGATCGATGATGCGATTCTTCGCGAATGGACCGCGATCATTGATTCGAACGACCACCTTCCGGTTATTCTCGAGATTCGTGACACGAACTTTGCTGCCGAACGGCAACGTCGGATGTGCCGCGGTATAACGGAACATATTGTATCGCTCCCCGCTGGCGGTTTGATTACCGTGATAATCCGAGCTGTAGTATGACGCTTCACCAATGATTTCCTGTTTCGGAACGCGTCGGACACAGGCGGTCAATCCAAGCGATAGCGTCAGAATACAAACGATCCGGAGTCCATTTCGCAGAAACATCCGCATGTTCATCACGTCGTTCCCCATTTCGACACGATTCCTGAGGGAAACACAGGACCATCCGTGCAAACCCGCTGAAATCCCCGAGTGGTTTGGATGATACATCCCAGGCACGCTCCGACACCACAGCCCATATGTTCTTCGAAAGCCAATTGCCCGGGAACATCAAAAGCCGCGCACATTGCATCGATCGCCTTGAGCATCGCATCCGGTCCGCAGGCAAAAACCGTCACCTTTTTCCGGTGTTCCCGAAGCCATTGCTCCAGGGGCAGTGTTACGCGTCCGATCTGACCGACCGACCCATCTTCGGTCGTGATATTAAGCGGCACTCCGAGGTTCCTGAACTGTTCTTCGAGTAACACATCCGCCTTCGATCGGCCGCCGAGACATGCAGCAACGGAAAATGAGTGTGTCACAAGCTGTTTAGCAAGGAAAAACAACGGGGGAATTCCGATCCCGCCACCGGCCAGGATGGCCGTATGATCACCAGGAGGCAGATGGAAACCTGTCCCAAGGGGGCCGAACACCGCGATCCGGTCTCCAGGTATCTTGTCCGCAAGAATTCGTGTGCCCCGGCCGACCACCTTGTATAAAAGGGCGATCCGACCGTCATTCGTGACATCCATGATCGAGATCGGCCGTCGCAGTAGCGGATCACTCGTTCGGTCCACAACTCTGACCATGAGGAACTGTCCGGGATTTGCATGTGCGATTTCCGGGCAGTGGAACGTGAGCAGACGGCAATCCCGGCCGATCGCTTCGTTTCCAATGATTACTACGATCTGATCGCGGCGTTCCGGACAGTGATTCGAATCACCCGGATTCTGGTGAATAGACATCGTCATTTCCTGATCGTCACCGATGTGGAATACCATTCACGAACACGCGTTATCCTAGTCCAAGTCCTGGGGAAAATCATCCGAATTTCAGCTCGGACGGATCGCGTGCTTCAATCCGTACCGGGATTCGTTCGAATCGTTAACAATTCCTGAATCTCACGGCATGATTGCAGATATGCGAAGCCAAACCCAAGATTCAGAAGTGAGCTTCGATGCATGGCTTCGGATTGCGCCGCTGTTCCATCGATCAGAAACACGACCTCGAAGTCGCGAACGAACGCATCCCTCGCGGTTGTCTCACAGCACAGATTCGTCATCACCCCGCCAATAACTACGGTTTGGATACCGCGATCCCGGAGTATCTGCTCCAGAGGCGTATGAAGGAATGCGCTGTAGCGCTTTTTATGGATCAGAATATCGCCGTCCTCCATCAGGAATTCCGGCATGAAATCATGAACCGGTGAGCCGGCAATAATTGAGGAAGACCACCATTGATGCAACATGCCGCCATCGGTCTGTGGATCGATGTGTCCATGCTGGGTACGGATAATCAGGCAACCCGCCGACCGAGCAGTCTTTACGAGTTCTTTGAAGCGTTTGAGATCCCGTTCATTTTCCGCGCCGGTCCACAGTTCACCGAAAATGATCTGCATGTCAATCACGATGAGCGCTGTCGTGGAAGGACTTAGCGATTCCTTCTGGCGAACATACGGTTCCGCTATCTTCAGACGCTCAATGGTCCGCTTAGTGTTGCGCCACGATGAACTTTGCATGATACTAATATAAGCGAAACCGCGACTTGCCGCAATGATCTATTTTCATCAGGCGGGCCATCACTGCCGAAACCCGATCGGGAGGATCTCATGTGCTGAACCGAATCCAATGGCTCGGACATTCGAGTTTTCGAATTACAGGAAACCCCGTGATATATATCGATCCATGGAAGTTATCGTCTTCCATCCCAGCCGATTACATTCTCATCACACATGATCACTTCGATCACTTTTCTCTGCCTGATATCACCCGTGTACGGAAACCGACCTCGATCATAGTCGGACCGGAGACCTGCAGATTCAAAGTTCCCGGCACGACTGTCATTGCTCCCACGGACCGTCTTGTCTTTCCGGATCTGACCATCGAAGCCGTTCCTGCTTACAATAAAAACAAGAATTTTCATCCGCGCAGTCGCGATCGTGTCGGATACATTATTTGGATCGATGGATTCCGGATCTACCACGCCGGCGACACGGATCACATTCCGGAGATGAAATCGATCCAGTGCGACATCGCCCTTCTGCCCGTTTCGGGTACGTACGTCATGACAGCCGAAGAAGCCGCCGCTGCCGTCGCGGATATCGGCTGCACAGCAGCCATTCCAATGCACTGGGGCGATCTTGTCGGAAGCCGGTCGGACGCCGAAAAATTCAAGAAACTCGCATCGTGCAACGTCATTATCCCGGATCGGATCGCCTGATAAACCGGTCGAATAACCACTTCCTTCCACTCAGAGCATCCAGAACTGATTCATATTCGAAGATCACCGCGACGTGATCGAAAGTGTATCGGATCCCGGTCAACAACTCCTCCCAGGGAACTAAACCGATCTCGGGCGAACACCAATTCGAACGGTCCTCGGGGTTGGACCGTGCATCGATGAAATGGATGATGCACCGATCGGATACCGACCCGGCTATCCGGATCCATCTCCATGCTAGCCACCGGGATAGCTCCGGGATGCCGATCGTATACAGCCTGGGGATGTCCAGAACCGGAATGGAATCGCCGATACGCCAGACAGCCCGACTTCGCCTAACGGTTTCAACTGCATGCGCCACTTGGCTGCCTCGCAGCACTGGCTCGGGACAGGAGCAGAACCCATGTTCCCGGATGAGTTCTGCAGTGCGCCTTACGTGAGTCCATTTCATGCCCGGTCGATAATGCCACACTGTCCCGTGCGCGCCGAACAAGCCTGGACCCACGCATAAGTGTTCTCGGGTGATCCTGAGCGTCTGTTCGAGCGCGTGAGCGTCTGCGACATCCCCATCGGACAGATGGAACAGTACAGAACAGCCGGACTGGTCGAGTGCGTTTACGAGACGACTGAGGGTATCCGGATCGTTGATGATGGTCCGGTTGAGGTAGATCTGGATGAGATCGAATCGATGCTGCCGTGCCCAGACCAAGGTTTGTTCAGGATCATCGAAACGGTCCGGGAAGACGGAAGTCGCGACACCGGAAAAGAAGGCCTTCATATCTAAATCGGATTCATACACTTGATAATCACGAGCGTCTGATCGTCCGGCACCGGTGCATTGCCCTGAAAACAGCTCATGATCTCGAACACCTTGTCGCAAACTGCCGAAGCAGGCATGTCGGCATGGTTCCGGAGGCATTCGATGAGGCGTTCCGGACCGAATCGTTCACCGGAGGTATTCTGGAGATCCGTGATGCCGTCGCTGTAAAATCCGATCATGTCGCCCGGATTGAGCGTCACCAAACGCGATTCATAGACAGCGTGACTGAAAAGACCGAGGATCAGGCCTCCTTCGGTGATTCGCTCCATCGAGCCATCCGCACGGATGAGGATGGGGGATTCGTGCCCCGCGACGACGATTTCAATCCGCCGCCGGATGGGATCCCAGCACGCCAGGCAGGCCGTGATGAAGCGGTTTTCCGGGGTCGCACGGAATATAATCTGATTGAGCGCGGTTGTCGTTTCGGGCAACGCCTCGCAGTGTTCCTGCAATGCGAGAAACGCCGTATGATACGTCGATACGAGTAGTGATGCGGGAACGCTTTTGCCTGATACGTCCGCAATCGTGACCAGGTGTTTGCCATCAGGCAAGCGCCCGTATCCGAAATAGTCACCACCGACCGTCCGGCAGGGAATGGTTCTGCCCGATGCATCGATCCCTTCGATCGTGGGGTCGCCGACCGGGAGCAGCGCACGTTGGATCTCGGAGGCGACTTCGAGTTCTTTATCGATCCGCTCCTTTTCGATAGCCTGTTTCAACAGGTCGGCATTTTCGAGTGCGACTGCAGCCTGGTTGGCAAAGGCACTCAGAAGCATGCGATCTTCCTCATTGAAACAGTCGAACCCCCCCTGACGGTTCTCCTTCAGCATGACCAGGAGACACCCTCGTGTGATCCTCCGGCAGGTCAACGGAGCGGCAAGAAATAGCTGGTCATTCCGGGTTTCAGGTTCGATCTCCGGATCAAGATACGGGACGCCGCGCAAGCCGTCCGGAAGCTGCTCGCTCCCGGGTTGATATCCGAATCCCGCCCGTATCACGGGTGTGCCGTCCTTCCATTCGACCAGTGCTCCGTAACGTGCATTGAGAATCGCCGCGGCCTTGATGACAACATCCATCACAAGATCGTCCAGGATCTGGAGGCTGGTGATGGATAGTCCGAGTTCAAAAAGGTTTTCGAGTTCGAGGATTTTCCGATTGAGTCTGAAGTTGGCCGCGCGAGTTTCGGCGATCAACGAACGGGCATGAAAGAACAGACTGATGTGTCGGGCCAGCAGACGGATGATTTCGACATCATCGGGCTGATACGGCATCTGCATGAAGCGTGAACCAAGGCAGATCAGGCCGAGGAATCGATTGCGAACCGACAAGGGGACCAGCAGGCGAACACCCTTGACACTCAGAGCGCGTATCAACTTATCGACGGCGGGCGTATCGGGTGCTTTATATGATTCAAGATCGATGGGTCCCATGTCGAGTCCATCAGATTCATCGGGTGTCAGGAGTTCCGGGATGAGTTGCGGGAGGTCGGTGAAGGTACTGACTTCCAGATTCAACGCGGTCGAGGGGTGATGAGCTGAATAGATGGCCCCACGCGAGATTCCGATTGTGCCAAGCAGCAAGCGGAGAAGATGGCGCGACGCATCATGAACATCATCACGATCCGCCAGCACACGTCCGATATCATCCAACGCCGAGAGTACCAGCACGAGCCGGTCGCGCGAATCGTCCCTCTTTACAGACTCCCGATCATTCATCCCTGACCTTCAGCACCATTAGCGTAATGTCATCCGTTTCGACTGCTTCGCCTCTGAACGTCATCACACGCCCCATAATCGCCTCACGGATTTCAACCACGGATCTCGAAGCCTCCTGGCGAATCGCCTCCTCGAGTCGATCGAATCCAAACATCTCCCCTTGCCCGTTCAACGTCTCGACGATCCCATCTGTATACAATACCACGAGATCCCCCGGTTCCAGCGTTACCTCGCGAATCTCAAGCTTCAATTCCCTCCGCACCCCCAGCGGATAAGCAACGGATTCAAGTTCTACAAGCTCTCGGGGACGCGCACGGTAATGAAAGGGAAAGTGATGACCTGCCGATGCGAACGTCAGACGTCGACCGTCTGGGCTGATCTGACCGAACAGAAATGTCATGATGAGGCGTTTTTTCATCGCATCGCAGATCATGATGTTCAGCGAGGAGATCACTTCTGCGATATCACGGGAGACCCGGACCTGGTTGAGCAAACAGCTCTTTGCCATCGACATCAGCAACCCCGAACTCATGCCGTGTCCCGACACATCACCGATTGCGATACCGAATGCGCCGTCCTGATATTCGATGTAATCGAAGTAATCCCCGCCGACTTCAGTGACCGGGACGCAGGTGCCAGTGACATCGATGTACCGCAGGACCGGATCGGATGCCGGCAAAAGCGACCTTTGAATCAAACGAGCGGTCTCGAACTCCTCTCGCATCCGCTCCTGCTCGATTCGTTCAATGATGACCCCCTCCCGCTCCAGCTCATACGCGTTTAAACTTCGGGCCATCATATTAAAATCCGATGCGAGTTCCCCGAATTCGTCCGATGTCGTGATCGGAATCTGATGGGTCAGGTTGCCTTTGCGCAGTTGCGTCGTGCCGTCCTTGATCAGTTGCACGGATGAATTGATCTTCCGGTTAATCAGGAAACTGGTAGAGAGTGAGAGGATGATCAGGCCGATGAGCACGCCGATTCCCAGCGCGAGGAAAGCGAACACGATGAGATTGAGATAGTTGACTGACTGGGAGTCCAACCGGAAGTATCCTTTGTCTGTCGATCCGGTCTCCGAAGCATCGGTGGGTTCGGGTTCCGCATCTTGCTGAACCGGCGATGATGCACGGAACATGTCATCGGTTCCGTTGTCGGTCGATTCGGTCATCATCAGGCTTTGTGCGAGGATCCTGCGGGAAGCGACAACTTGGAGTGTGGCTACGGAATCAGGGCCCTTGTCAAAGGCATACGACTCGTCCGAATTCAGGACTTTGTTCGATGTGATCGAAGCCGCTCCGATCGCGAATTCATTTTCGATGGCGGATCCCGGAGTTCGGGGGCTGCGAATGTGAAATTGAGTCGGTTTGCACGTTCTGAACAGCAGATACCGATAATCGAATCCGGGAACCAGGATGATATCAAATCCGAGGATATCCTTGATGTATGCCAGCATATCCTGATCGATTCGATAGGCGATCACGGCCATGGATCGTCTGTCACGATGAAATCCGGCGATCCAGAGCTGCCAATCCGGGCGGGTGATCCGGAAGAAACCGACCTGCACGCCTTGGGTTTCGATCAACTGGTCAACCAGATCCCGCGGAGGGGATCCGAACTCCTCAACCGTTCCGTCTTCGAACTGAATCAAGCCGGCACGATAGAACGGCGATCGGGGCGGCGGTTCATGACTGATCCCATTGATCGTTTCCCACAACTGCGTCGCCTGTGTCTGGGCCTGTTGTCCGATGCGAACCAAGATGCGTTTTGCGGATGCGCCCTGGTAGCCTCCGACCAGATACAGAATACTGACGATATACATGGCGGACATGAGCGTCACCGGAACGATGAAGTTCAGGAGAAATGCCCAGCGCAGCCGCGTACGGATGCTGCGCGGCCGCAAACCGATACGAACCGCATTGCACAAGGAGGTGATGGCGAGAACAAGGGTAAGTGATTCGGTAACCGATTGGGTACAGCGTGTGATGAAGTTCCATTGCGAGTAGAAATGAGAGCCCGAGCCGAACAGCTCCGGAACGGTCAGGAAATAAGCGATGAGATGGATAAAACCCAGAATCGCGACATCGATGGCTTCCCGAGTTGTCAGCCGTCGGGTCCAGATGAAGGGGATCAGGAGAATCAGGAGGATCCATGCGAACAGCACCGGCGGCATTTGATGGAGCGGGAGGAGCAGGAGCAGGACGAGGAGAAAGGACCAGCGGCCAAGCTTGGAGCGGGGCGTCAGGACGAGTCTGAGGATGCCGATTGCGATGAGGGCAGCGAGCGGCATGGTGAGCAGAGTAATGAACCAGTAGACGGTTTGGGAATCGGGATATGCGGCAGAGGCGATCAGACCGGCGAGCCAGGCCAAGCTCGCAGATTGAATCGTACGAACCCGACCTGCGAACGGCACCAGTCTGGATTCGATGCCGTCAAATCCTATGAGAGTCATGAGCAGGGAAGCGATTACGAGGACGTCACCGGTCAGGGGGTGATTCAATCCGTAAGACACATAGACGGAGACGGCATAGAGAATCAGAGCGGCTGGCAGTGTCAGGCGCTGCGTCATCGTACGGGAAACCTACCCCTCACGGGTGATCCGTCAACCCGTTTGAAATTTCCGGGCGGCGGCGCTCTCGTCTTCGAACAACTCGGCGTATTGCAGCAAACCCATGATCCGGAAAGTTTTCGCGATCGTGGGAGTCAGATTTGAGAAAGCGAGACGACCTTTTTTCTCCATCACTTTTTCAATGATTTCGATCAGAATGGATATTCCGATGGAATTGACAACCTTGGATCCGTCCAGATTGACGATAAACCGGTTGATGCTCTGATCCATCATCCGATAACACTCCTCGGCGATTTTTTCCCCACCCAGATTATTGATATATCCGTGTGATCGGAGTACTGCAAAATCCGCACTTTTGACCACATCGACATGAAAATCAGTCATGATTGCTGTCCTTCCCGCGAACCTTGAACCGTTTGGTCATTGTGATCGAGGTTCCCGTTGCGCCGCTCTGAATTGACACCTCGTCCATGTAATGACTGATCAGCTGCAATCCCCAGCCTCGCTTGCGGGTTTTCCGGCCGATCTTGTCTTCGATCCGTGGCGTCTCCACCCGGGAAACATCGAACCCGACACCATGATCCGAAACCTGCACTTGAATGCGTTCGTCATACACCGCGAAATGCATGAATATTCGACGATCAGCGCTCTTCGAATGTTCCATGGAATTGATGCAGGCTTCGATCAATGCCTGCTTGATCTCATCGATCTGATCCGGCGTCAGCGTCGTATAATCCGAGAGGGCATCGGCGGTCTTGGAAACAGCCAATTCCATGTCCGGAATCATCGGAACAGTGAGAAAAACATCCAAAGCGGCTTTCTCCTTCAAGTGTTCCTCGCAGCAGGTCAGTCGGTCCGATCGATCAATCTGATCTATATAAATAACATTTTGACAACGAAAGCAAGATGATGCATGCTTTGAGGTGTCAAAACGCTCTTCTTTGGAGGTGCCCGATGAAGATCAAACGGCGTGAACGCGGTGGAATCACGATTCTCGATATTTCCGGCGATATCACCATCGGTCAGGGCGATGTTGAATTGCGTAAGGAAATCAACGATTTGATCGACAATGATGTCCGGAAGGTCATCATCAATCTCTCGAAAGTCGCCTTCATCGACTCATCGGGAATCGGCGAAATCGTCCGCAGTTTCACCACCATGCAAAAACAGGGTGGAGTTTTAAAACTGTTGGGGCTGGAAGCCAAGGTCCGCGATCTTTTCGTGATCACCCGGTTGATTACGATCTTCGAGACCTTTGAGAACGAACAACTCGCGGTGGAAAGCTTCTCGAAATAAAGCAGGCAGCATATGCCGAAATCCCGGAATCTGCCCGATGACGGCAACGAGATCGATTTTCTCGTTGAATTGAACATCCCTTCCCAGCTTGACATCGTTCGTCTGGTCGTCGATCTCGGCACCGCACTCATGGAACTTCGCGGCTACGACAGTGCGGATTGCAGCGCGATCCGGCTCGCCATCCATGAAACACTCGTAAATGCCGTCACCTATGGACGCGTCGAAAATCCGGAAGCACGGGTTTCAGTCAAGTTCTACTTCAAAGGAACCTGCTTCCATACGGATATTTTTGATGAAGGTCCCGGGTACAGCCTGAATGATATCCCTGACCCGACCCTCCCGGAAAATCTGTTGAAGGATGGGGGACGAGGGATCTTTCTTGCTCAGCAGCTGACAGAGAATTATACGGTGGAGAAGTTGCCGGAACGCGGTTTTCGCGTGTCATTCTGCCGTCGAAAAAAGACCTGATCCTGCCGTTTCCTGCCCGGAATCGTTCTGATTCATTGGCGTAAAAATTGCAAATTTACGTTTTCCCCGCAAGGGGATGACTTTTTTCTTGGAAGAAGGGGAAAACAATGAAATTCTGGGGTGCCATCGCGATCGTTCTCACTCTGTTCGGACCACTCTGTCTTGCCTCACCCGATCCGGACATGATCGTCCGGATCAACTTCACCGACAAAAATCTCGCATTCGTCAAACTCCATCCGATGCATCTCGCCTTCGAAGATGTTCAGGCGACGTGGGCGCGAGCCTGCATCAAGCCTTATCAGCTCGATGAGATTCTGGAAGCCGGATTCGATGTCGATGTCCTGTACGAAGATGCTCGCGTGCGGGCTGCTGAGCGCAGGGCAGCGATGGGCGAACGATGGACGGGATACAGCGCAGTCGTGACCCTGATGCAGAACATCGCCGCCGCTCATCCCGAGATCTGCCGACTGCACGACATCGGAAACACTGTTCAGAATCGGCATATCTGGGTCATGGAATTGACCGACAATCCGGATATCGACGAAACCGACGAACCGGAAGTCCGGATGGCCGGCAACATTCACGGCGATGAATATGTGTCCTTAGAAATCATGAAACTGCTCATGTCATACCTGACAGACAACTACGGCACGGACCCGACCGTGACGAACCTGATCAATTCCCGTGAGATCTGGATTCAGCCGTCGATCAATCCGGATGGCCATGAACTCGGAACCCGCGGCAATGCCAATGGTATCGATATGAATCGCAATCACGGATACATGTGGAATTACGAAGGATCCGGACCGCATTCGGAAGTGGAGATCCAGCATTTCCGCACGTACTCGCTCGAACGGAACTTCTCCATGTCGCTTTCGTTCCACGGCGAAACAACTTACTTCAATTACTGCTGGAATTTTACCGGGCAGGATGCTTTCGACAAAACACTCCTGCATGCGCTCGGAAACCAATACGTTTCTTACAACGGATATACAAATACGGAGGGCTGGGACTGGTATCAGACGAATGGCGACACCAACGACTGGAGCTACGGGTGCCGCGGGGACCTGGACACCACCATCGAAACGCCGGGTTACTCGGAATCCCAGATCAACGAAGACTGGGAAGACAATCGACAGGCGATTCTGTACATCATCACCCAAGCCGGATACGGGATTTCGGGAGTCGTGACCGATGCGAACACGGGCAACCCGCTCGAAGCCACCATCCTGGTCACACAGCACCCCATGATGGTCTATACCGATCCGGTCGCGGGTGATTATCACCGTCCGCTTCAGGCCGGAACTTACACAGTCACGGCATGGGCTCCGGGATATGCGCCGATGACCGTCACGAATATCACCGTCGCCAGTCAGTCTGTCACAACTCAAAATTTCGCCCTGCTTCCCAATTACGAAAACTATGTCATGCATGTGACCTACGACCAGATCGACGATTACTATGAATCCAATTCAACGTCCTGGCCTTCAAGTATGTGGCCACATCGGGCCCTCGGTCCCGTCGACAATATCCCGGGATCACTCGGACGCAACTGCAAGGTCGGATATGACACCGGCGATGCCTTCATGATCGAAAACAATCCCGGGAACGATGTCATCGTCTATGAAGCCGATGTGGGTGACGGTGACGAGGGATTCCGTCTGTATGGATCAACCGGCGGTTTTCTCGGACCATGGGTTCTGATCGGAAATGGAACAGGAACAACAGAATTCGATCTCGATGGAACCGGTCTGACCTCGATCCGCTATCTCAAGATCGAAGACGACGGCGATGGCACATCCTCGGGTTCGTACCCAGGATTTGATCTGGATGCCATTGCTGCCATCGCTGTACCAGACGGCTGTGGAATAGTGCGTTTCGATGAATCTTCTTACCTGTGCGAAGACATCACGGCCGAAATCATTCTTGTGGACAGTGACCTGAACACCAATCCAGGAACCATCCAGACCGCAGTCGTTACGATATCCTCAGACACCGAACCCGCCGGCATTCCGTTGTTACTCAGTGAAATTTCCGCCGATTCCGACACTTTCGACGGAATGATCATAGTTTCGGAAACGGATAGTGGGCCCGGTTACATTCTGGTGGATCGGGGTGACACTATTACCGTCACGTATGACGATACGGATTGCGAGGGATTGCCGAGAACCGTTTATGATACGGCTCTGGCGAACTGTGCCGATCCGATTCTGTCTTTCGATGCGCTGACGATCGATGACAGCACTGGGGATGCCGACGGCGCTCTGGATCCGGGCGAAACCGCCGGGTTTTCGATCACGATTCGGAACACAGGGAACGAGACCGCCGAAGGTGTGACCGGCATCCTGACGTCGAATCATCCGGAGTACATCACGATCCATGATGATGCAGCCGATTTCCCGAACATTGCTCCCGGAGCGACAGGCGTGTCTCTCTCACCACATTACACAGTCGAAGCAAGCGCTTCGACTCCCGACAACACCCAGATCGAGTTCACAGTCGAACTCACCTCAACCGATTCATCCGACATCACGACATTCACCACGACGGTCACCACCTCGACATTCATGCAACGCTACTTCTGGCCGCTCGATACCAATCCCGGCTGGACGACGGAAGGCATGTGGGCCTGGGGTGTTCCTCAGGGAACCGGGGGTGATCCGAGTTCCGGATACACCGGTAGCAATGTATATGGCTATAATCTTTCGTGAAGCTACACGAACAGCATGTCGGAGATGAACCTCACGAGTTTGCCGATCAACTGTGCATCACTCCAGGACGTCGAAGTTCGCTTCGCAAGATGGCTCGGCGTCGAGAGCGCTTCGTATGATCATGCTTCGTTCAAGGTTTCCAGTAACGGATCGTCCTGGACGACGATCTGGAATCACACCGGATCCTCCTTCCAGGATTCGGAATGGCAGATGCAGACATTCGACATATCGAGCATCGCCGATCAACAGGCAACCGTTTATCTCAGATGGACCATGGGAACGACGGACAGCAGTGTCGTTTACAGCGGCTGGAACATCGACGACATCTCGATCTGGGCCTCTGCTGCGGGCCCGGCCCCTTCTCCCACATCGACATCGATACCAGGTTCACCGACTCAGACCCGCACACCTACGGCGACACGCACGGCAACTCCAACCCGCACACCCACCACTCCTCCTACGTTCACACCAACTCCCGGACCCACATCCACGCCAACCTCGACGCCGGTTCCGCCAACGGAAACTCCCACGAACATACCGACCGAGACCCCCATTCCGCCGACCGGAACTCCGACTGAAACCCCGGTCGAACCGACCGTGACATCGACTCCGGAACCAACCTCCACACCTGTGGGCGAACTGGGAATCGATCTGACACTCAGCCTGCCCTATTTTACTCCTTTCACACTGTTCAAACTGGAAACGACCATCACCAATCCGGGTGATGCGATTCAGGCCCAGGAATACATCCTGCTTGATGTCTACGGCAACTACTGGTTCTGGCCGTCCTGGAACCAAACCGGCGATTTCGAACTCCGCAACCTCCAGGCCATGTCCGTAACCAATGATGTGATCTTGGAGTTCTGGTGGCCGGCGGTATCCGGATCCGCGGAAAATCTGAAGTTCTGGGCAGCTTTAGTGGACCCGGAGACGGTCACCATCGTCGGAGCATACGATATGGTTGAATTCGGTTACGGGAGCTGACGCAGGAATCGAATCAGAACGGCCGCAACAATCGAACAGGTCAACATGGTGATGAACCCCCCCAGTCGATATGACTGGGGGTTGAATTTCAGTTCGATTGTATGGGTTCCTGCCGGGACAGGTATGGCTCGTAGTGCGAGATCCGCTGTCAGGATGGGAACAGGTCGTCCGTCCAGCTGCGCTCGCCATCCGGAATGAATCGTATCGGTCATGACGACCAGAGATTCCGTGTCCGAGTGACTCACCAGCGACACGAGATGCTCCCCATACGATCGCAACTCGATCTCTCCCCCATTCGAGCATTCCGTTCGAAGACCCGGATCGGATTCGAGAATCGCGGTGGACGCAAGATCCGTCGCCGGGATCAGCTCGCGAACCGCCTCGACCGATTGTGCCACCTTCCAGTTTCGCACGTGAAAGGCGACCGGAAAGGCGTTTAGGTTTTCATAAAGAACGTCGGAACGCATCACGAGATCCCGGAACGGATCACCCGTCTGCATCCCGTCAATCCCCGCCGTCGAAACGACCCGAGGTGCTTCCTTACGAGGACTCTTCAACACGAACCTGACGCGAAGCAAATCCAGAATCTGCGGGTTGTACTCGGCCTGGCGGATCAACATTCCCAGTCGATTGAGGTGAATCCCGGAAATTCTACCGAGAGTCGTGTACCAGTTCCGGATTGAGCCTTCATTGTTCAGAATGACCGTCCGGCTGGTCCATTCATGCACCCGGAACAGACCACCTGTTGCATATGCATCCGAGATCGTCCGGTGAAGGTTGGTCTCTCGGAGATCTTCATAGGGAGCGCCTTTTCCGAACACCAGATCCGTATCCCGATATGTCAAGAAAATATCGGTGAGAACCAACGCACAGAGGCCCCACGCCCAGAGTCCGGACCGATACGCGCTTGATCGAACGCAGAGCAGCGGCAGGACGATGACCGTCAAGAGGATCAACACGCCGGGGAGCACGAGGGGAGGTAGCACAGGAGCATCATCCCGAACTGCAATCCCGATCGCGACAGCGAGAATGGTGAAGGTTGAGAGCAGAAGTGTAATCCCGTTCTGTCGGCGAACATCCCGAGGAGTCAGTCGTTGTGCCGTCAGTGCCACGAGTATCGAAACGTGAAGCCATACAATCGGTAGAAAGGCCGCCGGAGTCCTGACCAGATCGAAACCGGGAATGATGCGAAGCACCCATCCATGAATCGGTGTCGCATTGCCGAGGGCAAACAGAAAACCGCCGACCACCACCAGCCAACAGAAGCAATTCCTGCGATTCAGTGGTCCGAATATCGAGGTCAGCAGAAGAATGATGCCGGCAACCGTAATGTAGAGTTGTTGATTCGTCCGGTCCCATGGTCCTGTATAGGGAGATCGAATACCGCCATACCAATCCGGGTAGAGCAGTGTTTTAAGGCTTTCCAATTTGAAGGATTCCGAACTTGCCAGTGAGTACGACAGCGAGTTTCGCACCGACTGGATCGCAGATTCCAAAGTTGGCACGAGAATGATACCGGACAGTCCTGCCGCGCTTAGAAACACGATCAGAAGCGCTGCGATTGTGAAGCGCCATCGGACCTTCGGTCGGTCGCGATCCTCCTCCCGCATAGGATCGACGAGTATGTAGACCACCAGAATGAATGCCGAATACATCGCCGTCTGGAAGTGTCCCGCATGCGCGATGATCCCGAGCACAGCCCCGCTGAGGAGAAACCACATCGGAGTTCCGGATCGGAATCCGAGCACGATACTTGCGATTGCGAGGGGAAGGATACTGATTCCTTCGAGAATCCCGAGATGCGTGGTATGGCCCAGATACTGTCCTGAGAACACATAGAGGATCGCTCCGAGCACACAGAATGGGTAACGGATGTGCAGTACCCTCATCAGGATGAAGGTGCAAAAAAGCCCGATCAGGATGTTCAGAATGACCAACCATTGAACTCTGACCGGACTGATCTCACCGAGCAGACTCAGGAGGAAGTGCACCGGATGATATACCGCCGCCTGAACATGGCCGATATAGGAATAGCCACAGAACAGATAAGGATCCCATAAAGGCAGGAGTCCTTTACGGATCATGCGACTCTGGTAGATCAGCGCAGGATAGTGGATATCAAGCACATCCCACTGGATCTTCGTCGTACGCCTGAAAATGGTATCGTGAAACAAAGCGATCGGCGTCAGCAGCAGAATGATCAGGCTGCTGGCTTTTTCGTTCAGCCGGATCCACAGGCTCCGCATCAACACCTGGTCAACTCGTGGGATTGCGCGGCAAATCCATCAGGGTGTGGGAGTCGGAGCGGGGGTTTCAGTCGCTGTCGGAGCAGGTGTCGGTGTAGGATCGCAGATACCACAGCTGGTCGTTTCAAGAATATTCCAGTCGAAGGAATCGTGATTGCGGAGATCCGGGGTCAGGACACTGGCGCAGGCGACATTTGGATCGTTCCATGGATAGGCCTCGAGGAAATGGACACCTTGGCCGATCCGATCGGCCGTGTAGGTTTCATCAGGACTCAGTTCGTCCTTTTCGATGCCATCCAGTAGGAAATCGATCGGGCATTGCGTCAGATTCGTGACTCGAATGCTCACGCGATTCTCCCAGTCCTTGTTTTCGTCCTCGTAGATATCGCAACTGACGAAACCGGTTATCCACATGATGCCGAGTAGGGCCATACCCAGACAAGTCATCTTTCGCACGCCGAACCTCCATTCATCTCACTCGGAATCACCAGCACGATCATCGTCGCAATGGTTTCATTTCCTCCGAGCGTTCTGTTTGATCGACTCCCAGCGGTCATCCCACGTCGGACGATCCTCTGCGAACATCACACCATAGTAGTGTTCTCCAGACATCGCAAGCATCATTGCGGAACGAATATCCGATATGGGATGAGATGGTGGGACCGGATGCCAGAGATGTCGGAAGCGATCGTAAGTGATGTTGACGCTGTCAAACGTGACGCACGGCGTGGTTATAATTACCAATGAGAATCCCCGATGGGAGAAAGCCGCCTTGAAGACATGCATCAGCTCATGCGGCAGTCCGGCATATCCCGTGGCCAGAAATGACGCACCGTACGAGAGTCCGAGCATCACCGGGTTGAGGGGTTGCTCGGGGTTCCCATATGGTGTCGTCGCGGTAATCTGCCCCTGCGGTGTGGTCGGTGAAGCCTGCCCCTTGGTCAACCCGTAAATTCCATTGTCGAATATAATGTAAGTCAGATCGACATTCCGTCGGATGGCATGCGGCAAGTGACCTCCACCAATTGCAAGCCCGTCGCCGTCTCCTCCGACCGCAATGACCTTGAGCCGGGGATTCGCCATCTTGACCCCGCTCGCAATCGGCAGCGTTCTGCCGTGAACGGTATGAAAACCATACCCTTTCATGAAAAACGGATATCGTCCGGCGCATCCGATGCCGCTGACGAACACGAGTTCATGCGGGGGGATATCGAGTTCCGAAAGCGCCTGCGTGATACCCTGTGTGATCCCGTAGTATCCGCATCCCGGACACCAAGTCGGAAGGGATTCAGAACGATAATTCAGAATACCGGATTCTCTCACTTCATCAAGAAATCGGTTGACGCCGGCATGGACACTCGGCCGAGTCTGATCCGGAGTCTGAGGCTGGTTCATGACAGTTCTCCCAGAACGATGCGTACGATGTCGCCTGACGGTATCGGTTCCGAATAGACCTTGGTTATCCTGAGGATCGGTCTATGGACAATCCGCTCGATAACATCCGCGAGTTGACCCGTGTGATTCATCTCCACCACAACCAGGCATCGGCTACGGGCGGCGAACTCCTCGACCGCGTCGTCGTGCAGCGGCATCAGAAGTCTCGGAATCAACCCCCCGACCCTCAAACCTCGTGCCCGAAGCGATTCGCTGGCTTCGATCGCCGATCCGGCAGAAGAACCCCACGAGATAATCCCGATATCCAGTTCACCATCGTCACCGATCGGCTCGGGTCGTGTCCAGACTTCGCGCAGCGCATCCAGCTTGGCATACCGTTTTTCCGTCATCGTTTTGTGGTTCGCGGCATCATAGTTCGGTTTGCCGTTTTCGGTATGTTCGAGGCCGGTGGCGGTGAAGAACAGGTCCGGGGTACCGGGAATGGAACGCGGACTGACGCCGTCCTGTGTGATCCGGTAGCGTTTGTACGGCGAAGTACCGGGTGTCGCGACTGAATCGTGAAATCGACCCCAGCCTATGGTGCCAGCCCGGTTCGGAACGACATCTTCGATGCGGTTGCTCAGGAAGAAATCGAGCAGAAGAAGAACCGGTGTCTGATACGCTTCGGAGATCTCGAATGCGGCCATCGCGAGCGAATGGCATTCAGCCACGGTCGTCGGTGCGAGTACGGGCCGGGGAGAATCACCGGAAGCCCCGAACATGGCGATTCTGAGATCGGATTGCTCGGTTTTCGTAGGTAATCCGGTGGATGGCCCCCCACGCTGACAGTCAATGATCACCATCGGTATTTCGGCCATGACACCGAGATTGATGCATTCCGACATGAGGCACAGACCCGGGCCGGATGTCGCCGTTGCACTTCTTTTACCGGCAAAACCGGCTCCGAGGACGTGACCGACTGCAGAAATCTCATCTTCGGTCTGCACGACGACGCCATCGCGGTTCGGTAATTTTTTCGCGAGAATCTCCATGATTTTGGTAGCGGGTGTAATGGGGTATCCGGCATACAGGTGGACACCGGCATCGAGACATCCATGGGCAGCACTTTCGTTGCCTGAGATAACGAGGTATTCACCTTCTCGTGGATAGACCTTGCGCTCGAAATCGATAGCGTCGCGTTTGGAAATTTTGCTGGAGGCAAACTGCTGGCCGAGTCGAAATGCTTCGAGAACCGCTGTCCGAACGGATTCTTTCTTGCCGGCGAATCGTCTGGCGATCGCTTGTGTAAAGAATTCGGGATCAAAATTAAACAGCGTGACGATGACGCCAAGAGAGACGAGATTTCTAGATTTGGCGCTGCGGGTTGCTTCCGTCGACAGTTCGCGGAGCGGAACTCCGTACCCGACCATTCCGGGTTCGATGAATCCCGCGACAGCAGTATCCTCGTCGCGGTAGAACGGAGGCTGGGAATCGTAGATGATGATCCCGTTCGATTTAAGGTTCTTCAGTTCGGTGATGGAATGCATGTCATCGAGCGCGACCAGGCAATCTGCCTTATCGCCGGGGGTTCGCACCGGATTTTTCGAGATGCGAGTATGTCCGCAGGACTTGCCGAATCCGCGAATTTCAGCCGGGAATGAATCGAAATTCATGATATGATACCCCATCGAAGCCACTGCTCGATTGAGTATCTCAGTTGCGGAAATCGCCCCGTCACCCGCGCTGCCGCAAATCTTGACGATGAGATCTTCCTGGTTCACGTTGTATTCTCCGTTCCGTTCAATCCGATCCATGTTCTCGCCACCAGGATGTGCATGCCTGGATCCCCTCCACCTCAAGAGCGCTCTGAGGCGCCAGACCAGCTTCCAGCGCGCCGCCCGCCATGTTCTCGCCGGCCACCCGACCCAGTCGTTCGGCGTTCGGCCATCCGATCGATACCCAATAGTTCCGGATCAAGGGATTGTATACCTGTGCGCAATCGCCGGCAGCGAAGACCGTATCGAAGTTCGTCCGTAAATATTCATCGACCAGGATACCGCGATCGATGTCCAATCCGCTCCTCAACAGAAAGTCGACCTGCGGTTTCCATCCGAAAAAAGCGCCGACATACTGACACGCCAGAGTCAGACCCTTGTCAGTGCGCACCTCGAAGTTTTGCTCATCCGAAGAATCGACGCCGATGATACGATCCGAATCGACCACATCGATGCCTTTTGCCGTGAGGGATCGGATACAGTCCTCCCGGATCGTATCGGTCAGTTCAAGCGGCCAGAAGGCTTCCGACGCGAGTATCATCGTGACGCGACGGCCGGTTTTTGCCAGGCTTGTTGCGAAGCGCATACTGACGAGATCACCGCCGGCGATTACGATGCTCCTGATGGATTCGAGATGGGATCGGAGCAAGCGGGCGTCATCGAGCGTCTTGAAGGTCGAAAAACGGTTTCGATATGGATAATGAACCTCGGGGATATGAGGTTTTCCGCCGAGCGCCAGAAGCAGCCGGGTGAAGCTGACTTTTTCCATATGTTTAAGATAGAGTATTTTGCGGTCGAGTTCGACGCGCACCACTTCCTGTCCCAGCCGCAGCCTGATATTGCGTTCGCGATAGTATGAAACCGGATGTACACACAGGCTGGATTCGGATGCTTCACCGAGCAGAAAAGCCGGGAGCTTGAATCGGTGATAAAACAAGTGGAACTCATCGGATATCATCGTGATGCGAGCTTCCGGATCGCGCTCACGCAGGACATCCGCAGCGGCGTTCGCCGTGACTCCGTTCCCGACGATCACATAATGCTCTTGACTCATCCGTTACCCCTCGCTCGACAGCAGTCGATCCTGTAACTCGACTCGTGTGACATGGATACACTGCGTGGGACATACACGCAGACATTCCCCGCAACGGATACAGCGATCTGTATCGATGACAATCCCGGCAATTTCGTTCCATCTGGAGGTTTTCCTCAAGGTTGCCATACGAGACGGCTCCGCTAGCGACGCGCCGAGTTCGATGCAGTTCCGCGGGCATGCCTCGACGCACAGCCGGCAGTAGATACAATCCGGGATGTGAATTTCATACTTGAGATTGCACAGGTAGCAGCGTTGCGATTCGTTCAATCCCTGATCCGATTTGAATCCGAGTTCGACTTCGGCATCCTGGAATGCGAATCGATCCTGGAGATCGAGCGAAGGCATATGGTTACGCGGGATAAAATCCCATGCCCGTTTGCGGTGTGTGTCGGTCGACGGCTGAAATGAAACGACCTTTTTTCTCCGGATCCGCTTCATCAAATCTCCGTCGACTGCCGTTGCGACCTGCCGGCCGTGCCCGATTGATTCGATGACCGTGGAAGCGCCACGGACAAAATCACCGGCTCCATATAGACCCTCGATGTTCGAGCGGCCGGTGAGAGTGTCGAACATCAGTTGATCGGAGCCTGTCATGCCGGTCGGACGGATATCGGGGCCTTGGCCGATGGCGGCGATGACGGTGTCTGCAGCGAGATCGAATTCGGAGCCATCGATCGGGATGACTGTTCTTCCGCTTCGACCGCGCACGCCTCCGAATCGATTGCGGGCAAAGCGCACTCCGGTCGCATGTGAATCACCCAGGATGCTCATGGATGACACGAGTGATACGAACCGGATACCTTCACGTTTGACATCGAGGATTTCTTCTCGGGTCACCGTGAGATCCTCCTCGACGTTTCGGATGCAAATGGAAACATCGTTCGATCCCAATCGTCGGGCGGTTCTGGCGCAATCCATCGCGGTAAAACCGCCGCCGAGAACAATGACACGGTTGCCCAGTGCGGGGGTGTCGCCCTGATTGATCCGGATCATAAAATCGAGTCCTGACAGAACACCGGGGAGATTTTCGCCGGGAATGGCAAGACTTCGCGGGGA
>CAYYMM010000036.1:0-35786 GCA_964472395.1 uncultured bacterium
AGTGCGCTCGTGCCGCGCGACGCACCGTCACAACGGATTGCGCGGATCGCACGGATCCCCCCGAGACTTATGTTTTGCCAAACGATCCGGTACCGTCTACAATTTACCTCGATGCAGCACGCCTACCCGTCCGTCAATCCATTCAATCAGATTCTGGAAGACACATTCCGGGATCCGGAGGGCATCTATCTGGTGTCGATCGATCGCTCAGCCGTCCATGATCATCAGACATCCATCGTCACCCATATCATCGAGACGATTCTCAGCAGAAATCTCGGACCCGCAGCCGCCGGGCGGATCGCGATCGAGATCTCCGGGTACGACGATGACATCCGAGATCCCATCGACATTCCCGAAATCCGCTCATTCATGACGGATCTCGACGCGATCATCCCGCTGCTCCCTCTTTTTCTCGAAAACACCCAATCCGGAAGTCTCATCCGTTACACCGGATGTCTGGTCGATGTGTTCTACGATGACGACGGCGCCGTCTTCGATCTCGAACAACTCGGCGTGTTTCTCAACAGTAAATCCGCCCTGATCGACCAGGTCTGTGCCGATTGGGGCATCGATCCGACGCCTCACATCACGAGACTCTGGGAGGGATTCGATCTCGAACCGGACGCGATCCCGGATTCGACCGTTTGACCGGACCGGCTCGTCCGGACCAGCGATTGCGGAGTCGTTTCCTTGAGTTGATCCCATCCGTGTTCATCTCTATAATCCACCCATCGGTCGCGGTATTCCCCGCACGAACGAAACCAGTCCGGAAAGGAGTTCACATGATCATCGATCCCCGCAACCCGAATCTGTCGAAGGACCGCCCGGTTTCGGGCTACCGGCTGGTGCGTTCAGCCGAGATTCACACGATTCAGTCCGTCTTTCATGAACTCGAACACATCCGGACCGGCGCGCATCACATCCACATCAGCACATCGGACGACAACAACATGTTCATGGCGCTCTTCCGGACGCTGCCGACGGATTCAACGGGTGTCGCGCATATTCTCGAACACGCTGTGCTCGAAGGTTCCAGACGCTATCCGGTGAAAACCTTCAAGCACCTTCAGGGACGCTCCCTCAACACGTTTCTCAATGCCATGACCGGATACGATTATACGGGATATCCGTTTTCGAGCCGGAACGAGAAGGATTTTTACAATCTCCTCGACCTGTATCTCGACGCAGTCTTCTTCCCCCTTCTCGAACAGGAAATGTTCCTGCAGGAGGGCTGGCGGTATGAATTCGAGCAACTCGACAACCCTCTCTCGCCGCTCCAGTACAAAGGCGTCGTTTACAATGAAATGAAAGGTGCGCTGGGGAATCCGCTCCGTCTGTTTCACGAGTTCGTCAGTCAGGCCGTATTTCCGGATCTGGTGTACGGAAAGATATCGGGAGGCGATCCGAAGGTGATTCCGGAGCTGACTTACGAGAACTGGAAGGCGTTTCATGCGAGGCATTATCATCCGTCGAACGCCTGGTTCCTGACATACGGTTCCTTCCCGCTCGAGCAAACACTTGCGCAGATCGACGCCCGTGCCCTGAGTCAATTCGAGCGAGCGACACCGCCCGTTCCGCCCGGCCGTCAGCCCGTTATCGCGGGACCTCGCCGCGTGCGCCGGACCTTTCCGGTTCCGGCCAACGACGAAACGACCGGGAAATCCTTCGTCGCCCTCATCTGGAAACTCGCCCCCGTCACGGATTTCTATCTGCATCTGAAATTCTCCCTCCTCAACCAGATTCTCAACGGCGACAACTCCGCCCGCCTCACCCGCGTACTGCTCTCATCGGGTCTCGGCGGCGGCCCCGCTCCGGTCAGCTACGAGGCTTCCTATACCGAATCGATTTTCGGAGCGGGACTGACGGACACGGATGCCGACAAGGCCGACCGGATCGAATCGCTGATCCTCGAGACGCTCCGCGGGATTGCCTCGGAGGGGATTTCCAGAGATGAAATCGACGGCGCCCTGCATTTGCTCGAATTCGGCACCCGCGAGATCCGCGGCGACCGAGGAACGCCATTCGGGTTGATCATCGCGATGCGCGGTTTTCCGCTCTGGATCAACGGCGGGGACTTCTTCGATTCTCTCGCTCTCGATTCATATCTCGAACGCCTCCGCACGGAGTGCTTCGAGCCCGGCTTCTTCACGTCACTCATCCACGAATATCTGCTCGATAACACCCAGCGTGTCACACTCGTGGTCGAACCCGAAAAAGGCGGACTGGAACGGCAGGAAGCAGCGCTGCGCAGCAAACTGGACGGGATACGGAAAGCGATGAGCGAATCCGAAGTGCATGGGATCATCGAGCAATCCAGGATGCTGGCCGAGCATCAGGACAGAATCGAGGACACCTCGTGCATGCCCAGCATCGATCTGGCGGATATCAATCGCAGCCCCGACGACTATCCTCAAACAGCGAACCTCACCATGAACCGTCCGCTTTATCGGCATGTTCAACCGACGAATGGGATCAGCTATCTGAATCTGCACTTCGACTTGCCCGCGTCGAACCGGCCGGTCACCTCCGGAGATCCCCTGCTGGGGCTATTGACCGAATTGGGATGCGCCGGGATGGATCATGTTACGACGAGCCGCCGGATCAACAGGTTGACGGGCAGGTTGGGAATTCGGCTGACGCCGTATCGGATGGCGGGGGAATCGGCATTGAGGACCGCGTTGAACGTTTCTGTGAAATGTCTGCCCCGCAATCATGTCGGGATGCTGGAGCTTCTCGGGGACATCCTGACGCGTCCCGATCTGACCGATGTCCGGCGTTTTACGGAACTGCTCAACATGCAGAAGGCTTATGCATTGCCGATGGCGGCGTACGACGCGCATCGCCTCGCGATGACCGCAGCCGGACGGTTCAATTCGCCGCTAAAGTGCGCCCAGCATCATCTGGACGGCCTGGGGAGCATTGCCGCGCTGCTGGCCTTTTCGCCGGAGGATGCGCCGGGCATTCTGGAATCGATCAAGGCTCGCCTGGCGTCCGGGTTGAGGCGTGAGGCGTTGTCGATCGGGTTGACCGGCAGCGAGGCCGATATGGACGATCTCAGCGCGGAACTCGGGCGGTTGATGGCCGTCCTGCCCAAAACAGGCGAGCGCCTGACGGATGAAGGAGTCGAGTGTGCGATGACACCGTTGCGGGAGGCCTGGGTGATGAATACCAAGGTATCCTACGTGGCGCGGGCGGTCCCGGCCGTCCGGTACGAGCATCCGGATGCGCCGGTCCTGTATGTGCTGACGCAACTGATGGACAATCCTCTGTATGATCGGGTGCGGGCCAAGGGCGGCGCGTACGGTGTGTATGCGTCGTATGATCCCGAAGCCGGTTCATTTGCCGTGGCGAGTTACCGTGACCCGCACACCGCCCAGACACTCAGGGCCTACGACGAGGTCATCTCGGAGATCGGCTCCGGGCGATTCACCGATCAGGATCTCGAGTATGCCATCATCGAAATGATCCGCCGGTTCGATGTGCCGCCTTCGCCGAAAGAAAAAGGGGCGGAGGCGTTCATGTTGACGGTGAGGGGGCGGACATACGAGATGCGGAAGCGGTTCCGCGAGGGCATTCTGGACACGACACGCGCCGACATCGATCGGATCGTGAAACAGTACTTTGCCGAAGGAGTGCCCACATCGATTGCGATGGTGACATCGGATGAGATTCTGAGGAGCGCCGAAGCATCGACGCTGGATCTGACACGGATTTCGCTTCTCGGATAAACGGTTTTCAGACTCGAGCCGGACTGCGGGCACGAGCACACGCACGATTCATTGAAGAAAATGAGCCCGGATGGGAGGTTGACATGGGTCCGGAATCGGACTATACCCCCGATCCCGAAGTGCGTGCGGTCGTGTTCAACGCTCTTTTATAATGCTCCGGAGACTCGAGTATGACTCATATTCTGCTTGGTATCGCCATCATCCTGATCGGCGGCATGGTCGCGCTGATGCTCGGGAGAACCCCTCGTTCCGCGTCGATCATCGCCCCGGCCTCCGTTCTGCTCGGCTCGATCGTTTCCGCACTTCCGGTCACACGTACGCTGATCGACCGGTCTTCTCCGACTCTCACCGCAAACTGGCCGCTCCCGCTCGGCCGGTTCAGCGTCGGCCTCGATCCGCTCTCCGCGTTCTTTCTCATCCCCATCCTGATCCTCGCGCCACTCGCCGCCATTTACGGCGCATCCTATCTGAATCGGGAGCACGACCGGCACCGGATCGGAGCACACTGGCTGTTCTTCAATCTTCTGGTCGTCGGCATGCACCTGCTCCTGATCGCACGCGACGGCATTCTGTTTCTGATCGCATGGGAACTGATGGCCGTCAGTTCGTTCTTCCTGGTCGTTTTCGATGATCGCAAGTCTGATGTCCGCGATGCCGGCTGGACCTACCTGGTCGCCTCGCACATCGGCGCCGCTCCGCTGCTGCTCTTCTTCGCCTTTCTCGGCAGCCGGGCGGGCAGTTTCGATTTTTCCCAGATGGCCACCGTGACCGCGGTACTCCCGTTCGGTTCACCGATTCCGTCGCTGCTTTTCATCGCGGCCCTGATCGGTTTCGGAACGAAAGCCGGCATCATTCCTCTGCATGTCTGGCTCCCGGAAGCTCATCCGGCGGCTCCGAGTCACATTTCGGCGATCATGTCCGGCGTGATGATCAAGACGGGCATATACGGATTGATCCGGGCCCTGATGCTGATCGGTCCGCCAACGGCCGCAGTGGCATGGACGCTGATCGGCCTGGGAATCGCGTCGGGCATCGCGGGGGTGGTTCTGGCGCTGGCGCAGCACGACATCAAGCGTCTGCTGGCTTATCACAGTGTCGAGAACATCGGCATCATCCTGCTGGGGCTGGGTGTCGGGTTTCTGGGTCTGAGCCGCAACAACGCGGTACTGGCGATCGCGGGGCTGAGCGGGGGGCTTCTCCATGTGCTGAATCATGCGCTCTTCAAGAGCCTGCTCTTTTTCGGAGCCGGTGCGGTCGCGCAGGCAACGGGGCTGCGCGCCATGAATCGTCTCGGAGGTCTGCTCAGACGCATGCCATGGACGGGCTTTTCGTTCATTGTCGGCGCTGCGGCAATCTCGGCACTCCCGCCCTTTAACGGATTCGTCAGCGAGTTTCTGATATTTTTCGGAACAGCCGCCGGATCGCTGCGCGGGAGTCCTTCCGAATTGACCCTCGGGATCGCCGTTCTGGGCGGGTTGGGTCTGATCGGAGGTCTGGCGGCGGCCTGTTTCACGAAATGCGCCGGGCTGGTGTTTCTGGGTGAACCGAGGTCTCGGGAAGCCCGGCATGCGCACGAAACATCCCTGCTCATGCGCCTGCCCATGCTGATTCTCGCCCTCCTGTGCCTCGCAATCGGTCTCGGCGCGCCGTTCGCCTTCAGACTCGTGTCGCCGGTCGTCGAGTCACTGACGGGGCTGAACGAGACTGCGCTGGCGGCGGCGATCGAGGGCCTTCCGGCGATCCTAGGACGGATCTCGGGGATCTCACTCGCACTGATCGCCCTGGCCGTACTCCTGTGGAGTCTCAGACGAAGACTCCCGGCGCGGCACCTGGAATCCACCTCACCAACCTGGGATTGCGGCTATGCGGACCCCACGCCGCGGATGCAGTATACCCCGTCGTCCTACGCGACGCCCCTCACCCTTCTGTTCCGATCGTTTCTCGGAACCCATGTCCAGGGCAAGCCGGTGGAGGGGGATTTCCCGGCCGGCGCGTCGTTCGCAAGTCACACGCCGGATTTCGGCCGGCGGTGGATCTTCGAGCCGCTTTTCCGTGGAATCGACCGGGTGCTGGCGCCCATCCGTCTGCTCCAGCACGGCCGCATCCATCTATACATCCTATATATTGCGATCACTCTGATCGGCCTTCTGATCTGGAAAGTGGGGATGATGCCATGACGCCGGCGACGATGTGGATCGGTCCGCTGTGCGGGTTGCTGTTGGCGCCGCTTCTGCCGGGCGTGATCAACAGGGTAAAGGCGGTTTTCGCGGGTCGTCACGGCCAGCCGATCCTGCAGGGTTATCACGACCTGTTCAAACTCGTACGCAAAGGCGTCGTCTACAGCGAGACATCCGGCGGGGTATTCCGGTTCGCGCCGTATCTGACGCTCTCCGCGGTGATTCTGGCCCTGTTTCTGATGCCGATGAGCGGGATACGAGCGCCTCTGTCGTTCCAGGGCGACTTCCTGCTCTTGGTTTATCTGCTCGGGATCGCTCGGTTCGCCATGGTCCTGGCCGCGCTCGACACCGGATCGAGTTTTGAGGGGATGGGGGCGAGCCGCGAGGTGCAATTTTCGGCGCTTGCCGAACCGTGTCTTCTGGTCGGGCTGCTGTTTTTATCCGCGCATTCCGGTCGGGTCGGCCTGTCGGATATCCTGAGCCGGATTACAGCGGGGAGCTGGCAGGACATGCCGGCCATGCTCGCTTTGCTCGGATCCGCCTGGTTCATCCTGCTGCTGGCGGAAAACGCGCGGATTCCGGTCGATGATCCCAACACGCATCTCGAACTGACGATGATCCACGAGGTCATGATTCTGGACACGTCCGGTCCGGATTTCGGAGCGATGCTGTACGCGGCAGCGCTTAAACTGTGGATCTTCGGCGCGCTTCTTCTGAACCTGATCCTGCCGCTCGGACCGCCATCCCCGTGGATCCAGATCCTGTTTTTCATGATCGGCATGCTGGTCATCGCAGCAATAGTGGGCGTCGTCGAATCGATCATGGCACGCCTCAGGCTGCTCATGGTCCCCAAACTCCTGATCGGTGCCACAGCTCTCGTGACCACCGCGCTGATCATGAAGATGGCGATGAGGTAACCCATGATGACGTTGACCGTTCTACTCGCTCTGACCGGCGTCCTTCTGCTCGGATCCAGCCGCCTCTCGATCTCCATCCGCCTCGTGGCCATCCAGGGTTTCCTGCTCGGCATGACCGCCTTATGGGGCGAGTCCGGGTTTCATGCGGCGGGATTGAGTTCCGGGGTGAGCGGGATGCTGGTGAAAGGAATCGTGCTGCCCTGGCTGCTCCTGTTCGTGCTCAAAAAATCAGGTGCGCGACGGGAAATCGAACCGTTCATCGGATTCGGTGCATCGATGCTGATCGGCCTGTTGCTCATGGGCCTGTCCGCCTGGATCGCGTGGCGGATGCATCTGGTCGAACAGGGTTTGTCGCCCGCCCTATTCACCGTCGCGCTCGATTTGATGCTTGTCGGCCTGTTCCTGATTATCACCCGCCGGAAGGCGATCACACAAACACTGGGCTATCTCGTCATGGAAAACGGTGTCTATGCGCTCGGAGTCGGCGCCGGAACGGAGTTCTCGTTTCTGCTCGAAATCGGCGTCCTGCTCGATGTCTTCGTCGGCGTATTCCTGATGGGCATCATGATCTTCAGAATCGACCGTGAATTCGAGCATATCGATACGGACCGGTTCATCGAGTTGCGGGATACGGCTTCCGGGAAGCTCCCGGTGGAAGCCGGGGAGGGGGGCCGATGAACCCGTGGCTGTTTGTCTGGATTCCGGGGATCGCGGGATTTCTGGCATATTTTATCTCGAATGATGCGCTCAGGCGAACACTCTGGTTATCCGTCGCCTTTCTTCATCTGATCGGATCGCTGTTTGCCGCCTCGCCTCCCCTCACCCTGTTCTCCGGAGCATGGCTCGGATTCGACAGCCTGACCGCGCTGTTTCTGCCCATCACGAGTATTCTGTTTCTGACAGCGTCTGTTTATGGCGTCGGAGCGTTACGGCGCGATGCCCGGATGCCGCACCCCGACCGCCTGCCGCGCCGGTCGTTCCGTTTCTCGCCGGAGGCCATTTTTTCGGGTTGCATGCTTTTGTTTCTGGCATCGATGAGCGGGGTGATTCTGAGTCGGCATTTCGGGTTGCAGTGGGTGGTCATCGAGGCGACGACCCTGGCGAGTGCGCCGTTGATTTACTATCATCGCAGCCGTCATTCTCTGGAAGCCGCCTGGAAGTATCTGATGATCTGCTCGGTGGGGATCGCCCTGGCGCTGCTCGGGGTCTTCTGCCTGGCGCTTGCCGGCAGCGGTGCCATTGAAACGCTGACGATCGATGGCATGCTGGCGCGCGCAGGCGTTCTGAAAACGGCCTGGCTGAAACTCGCGTTCATCTTCATTCTGATCGGTTACGGCACGAAGATGGGGCTTGCGCCCTTGCACACCTGGCTGCCCGACGCGCACAGCGAAGCGCCGTCGCCGGTATCGGCGCTGCTGTCCGGCGCGCTGCTCAACTGCGCCTTTCTGTCGATTTTGCGGGTGCATCAGGTCTGTCTGCCGTGCGGTATCGGGGATTTCAGCCGCGATCTCCTCACGCTTTTCGGCCTGGTCTCGATGGGCCTCGCGGGCATCTTCATTCTGCATCAGCCGGAGTACAAGCGGATGCTGGCCTATTCGAGTGTCGAGCATATGGGCATCTTGTCGCTCGGAGTCGGCCTCGGTGCAGCCGGCGCTTACGGTTCGATGCTTCATGCCCTGAACCATTCGCTCGTGAAAGCCATGCTCTTCATGGCGGCGGGGAATATTCTCTGGATGTATCGCACCAAAACCGCATCCGCGATCCTGGGCATCCTGCGGCGCAATCCCACCGCCGGCGTCCTGTGGCTCGGCGGGTTCATCGCCATCGCCGGTTCACCGCCATTCGGGACCTTCCTGAGCGAATTCATCGTGCTCAGGACACTGCTCGATCAGTCGCGCTGGCTCGCGGCCGCGATCTACACGCTCAGCCTCCTGACCGCATTCGTCGGGATGGCCTCGATCATGCTCCGCATGGCCCTCGGTGACCCCAACCCCACCGAAACCCGGGAAAAACTGGATCCGCTCTGCATCGCACCGCCCCTCATCCTGGGATTCCTCGCGCTTGGACTTGGCGTCTTCATTCCGCGGGATCTCCACCTCACCCTCATTCAGGCCGCGCAGGCCATCGGAGGTTTCATGCCATGACCCACGCAATGACCCCGGCCGCGCGCATTCCCAACGGCTCCTCGTTCGAACTGCATTCGGCCGCGCTCCTTCCGGTTGAGGAGTTCCGCGCGTTCATCCTGAATGGCTCCGTTCGGGGTGGCCGCATCTGCGCATTGTTCGGGTACCCCGATCGGGATGTCGTCGAACTGATGGCTGTTCTGGCCCTGGATCATCAGGGAACGCTCGAAATCGCTCGGACTCGGGTCGATCGATCATACAAGGCATTGACTCCGGATCTTCCGCAGGCGCACTGGTTCGAGCGCGAAATTGCGGAACAATGGGGTGTGCAGCCCGAGGGACATCCCTGGCTCAAACCGATCCGGTTCCACCGTCCGTGGCGTGCTCCGTCCCCGGAATCGACACCGATAACTGCCCCCATCGAACCTGGCGTGACGGATTACTTCCGGGTCGAAGGGGATGACATACACGAGGTCGCGGTCGGGCCGGTGCATGCCGGCGTGATCGAACCGGGACATTTCCGGTTTCAGTGTCACGGCGAGACCGTCCTGCATCTCGAAATCGAACTCGGCTACCAGCATCGGGGCATCGAGGCCGCGATGGCGGGATATCATGCTGATCTGCCGTTCGAGCCGGGACGACGGGTCATCCAGTACATGGAAACCGCGGCGGGCGACACGACGATCGGGCATGTGACGGCGCATGCGACGCTGATCGAGGGTCTCCACGGGATCGATCCGCCTCCGCGCGCGCATTCGATCCGGGCGATCGCCCTGGAACTCGAAAGGCTGGCCAACCACACCGGCGATCTCGGCGCACTGGCCGGCGACGTGGGGTATCTTCCGACCGCGTCGTTCTGCGGTCGGTTGCGGGGTGATTTTCTGAACGCGACGGCCATGCTTTGCGGCAACCGTTTTGGGCGCAATCTGGTGATTCCGGGCGGTGTCCGGCACGATCTGACCGATGCGGTGATCGAACGGTTGCGGAAACATGTGGCGGCGACCTGGAGGGACACGAAGGACGCAGTCGATCTGCTCTGGAACACGCCGTCTGTGATGGCGCGTTTCGAGGACACTGGGCGGGTCACGGCGGCCGACGCGGATCGTCTCGGATGGGTCGGCCCGGCGGCGCGCGCATGCGGAGTGGTGCGGGATGTCCGATATGACCTCCCCTGGGGCCGTTACCGCGATGCGCCGATCCGGCCGGTCTCGGAGCAATCCGGCGACGTGCTGGCCCGGGCGCTGGTCCGCCGGCACGAAATCGAACGCTCGACCGCCTTCATTCTCGATGAACTCACACACCTTCCCGCAGGACCTGTTCGCGTGGCGCTTACCCCTCACCGGGAACCGAACGACATGCGGAACCGAGCCGCGGTGGCACTCATCGAAGGCTGGCGCGGAGAAATCTGCCACGTGGCACTGACGGGGCAGGACGGCCGGATCCGGACTTACAAAATCGTGGATCCCTCGTTCCACAACTGGTTCGCGCTCGCAATGTCGCTCCGGAACCAGCAGATTTCCGATTTTCCCCTCTGCAATAAAAGCTTCAATCTGTCCTATTGCGGACATGATCTCTGAGGAGTCCCGACCGTGTTGAATGCATTGCGCGCGCGTTTGAGGCAGAAGTATCGCACGTATGATTATCCCGCGAAGGCCCCCGTGTTGCCCGACCTGTATCGCGGACGGCCGGGGATCGACGCGAACAAATGTCCCGCGGGGTGCATGACCTGCCGTGAGGCCTGTCCGGTCGGCGCGATCGATCTGCTGGAGGGGAAACCTGCGATCGATCTGGGAAGATGCATATTCTGCACGGCATGTCTGGAAGCCTGTGAACCCGGAGCGATTGTGTTTTCGCGGGACTGGCGGCAGGCGGGGCGAGACCGCGAGGATCTCGTGGTGCGGGCAGGCAATGGCGAACCGGGAGACATTCCGGATGCGCGGCATGAAATCGCGGCCCGGCTGTTCCGGCGATCGCTGAAGCTGCGACAGGTCAGCGCCGGCGGCTGTAATGCGTGTGAGGCCGATATCAACGTGCTCGGGACGCTGACCTTCGACCTGGGCCGGTTCGGCATTCAGATCGTGGCGTCGCCGCGGCATGCCGACGGGCTGATCA
This sequence comes from uncultured bacterium, assembly GCA_964472395.1. Taxonomy (GTDB): domain Bacteria; phylum CSSED10-310; class CSSED10-310; order CSSED10-310; family CALFER01; genus CALFER01. The sequence continues at coordinate 11,058 of CAYYMM010000036.1, forward strand.
TCACGGGCCCGGTGCCGGAAAACATGCGTCTGGCGCTGCGAAAGACGTATGACGCGGTTCCCGACCCGAAGATCGTGATTGCGGTGGGGGCATGTGCGATTTCCGGCGGTATCTACCGGGGGCATCCGGACGTGCATGACGGCGCGGGTGGAATCGTACCGGTGGATCTGTATATTCCGGGATGCCCGCCGAATCCGTGGACGATACTGGATGGATTGCTGCGGTTTCTGGGGCGGTAGGCAGGACGAAGGGACTGAGGCTCCGGAGGGGGTCTTGCGGAGAGAGCATCGCGGTATTGACTCTGAATAAAAAGTCAATATATTGCGACCACTAGCGTCTTCAAGGAGGGAACAGATGGAAGAAGAGAGCTTGCAGATCGTCGTTCAATACAAGGAAGAAACGACCCCGGAATCGAGTGAAACCGTTGTCAATATTCTGACGCAGGAAGGCCTCGACGAGTCGCTCACGGGGCGCACGCGCTTTGCCGCCGAACAACTCACGGTGCTCGAACGCGCCCGTGAGCTGAACGATTTCACCGGCGGACAGGGCGACATCCTGATGTCGTATCCGCCGCGTCCCGGCGAATCTCTCAATATCTATCTCGGGCTGGGCCATCGCGACAGCCTGAACGCCCGTTCGTTCCAGAATGTCGCGGCGAAGCTGTCGAAGAAGATCGCGAAACTGAATCTGCAGGCCGTCACGCTGGACCTGTCGCAACCGTCGGGACTCGATCCCTTCACCACCATCAAACCGTTTCTGGAAGGCATCGCGATCGGCGCGTATACGTTCTCGAAGTATTTTTCGGATAAGAGCCCCTTTCCCCTCGGGAAACTGACGATCGTCATTCCGGATTACATGGACAAGGTGAAAACCCGGATCGCGATCCATGACGCCGCTCACAATCTGATGGCCTCGAACATCGCCCGGCATCTGACCAATGAAGCGTCGAATCACAAGACGCCGAACAAATTCGAGCAGCTCATCCGAACGCTCCTCAACCAGACGCATCATCGGATGTACACGCTGGACTATGAGGAACTCGGGAAGGAAAACCTGAATCTGATCCGGGCGGTCGGTCAGGCGGGGAGCGATCTGCCGAAGCTGCTGATCATCGAGGATATCAAGCCGAATCGGACGTTTACGCTCGGGATCGTCGGCAAGGCCGTCACGTTCGACGCAGGCGGGCTGATGATCAAATCGAGCGCGGATCTGCCGCACATGCGCGAGGACGTTGCGGGGGCCGCGGCGGTGGTGGGGGCGATGAGTGTTCTCGAGAGTCTGAAACTCGATTACAACATCGTGGCGGCGATTCCGATTGCCGAGAACCTGATCGATTCGCATTCCTACCGGCCGGCGGATGTATGTTTCACGCGGCGGGGGTTGACCGTCGAGATCAACAATACGGATGCCGAGGGTCGGTTGCTGCTGGCCGACGCGTTCCTTTACATGCAGGACAAGTACAAACTCAATGCGATCATGGACGTCGCGACGCTGACCGGAGCGATCACGCGCGCGCTGGGCAACCGGATGGCCGGCTTCTTCACCAACAATGAAGATCTCGCGGAATTGCTCACAGGCGCATATTCAAAATCCCTCGAGAAATTCTGGAGAATGCCGCTGGAGCACGCGTATTCGCCGATGCTCAAGAGCAATTTTGCGGATATCCGGAACGATCCGGGCGAGCCCAAGGCGATCACGGCAGCGCTGTTTCTGGAATGCTTCATCCACCACGATCTTCCCTGGCTGCATCTCGATGTGGGCTCCATCGTGAATCCCTCGATCAACGATCCGCTTTACGGCAACTATGAATTCGCCACCGGCATTCCGTCTCTGACACTCATCGAGTTTTTCCGGATGCTGAACCAGCATCTGGAGCGTTTTCCGGGTCATCACTGATCGACGATCGGATTCCTGCGCATCAGCCGTTTCATGCTCGCCGGTCCCCACGCATGCGTCAATCCATACGCGACTGCACCCAGCACGATTCCCTCAACGGAAAGCCAGGCGATTGCGGACAGGAAACCGATGTTGTGGCCCAGAATCGCTGCAACGCGAGGCGTTGACCAGGCCCAGAAAACACCAAGCGCCGCCGCCAGACATGTCGCCAGCCCGATCCGGCTCATTGCCCCCGTCGAATAATCGCTCCTGTTCATTTCGGCGACCATCGAAAACCCCCTCTTCCGGCTCATGCGTTCGAGGAAAAAGAGGTTCAGACCGAAGTCGCAGGCCGCAGCGGTCGACGCGGCGATGCCGAACGAGACCGGGCCGGGGTCGATTCGCGAAAACAGGTAGGATAGCGAGCCGTTGATGATCATGTAGAGGGTCGAATTGACCACGATCCGGCGCGTGTCACCCATGGCGAAAAAGCCCTGCTGGAGCACCTTGCTGCCGGTTGTGAAGACGATGCCCGCGGCATACGCGCAGATCGCCGCAGCAATCTCGATCGAATCGAATCGCGTGAACCGTCCGTGCTCGAACAGCACGATGCAGAACGGCAGTGAGCAGATCGCGAATGCCAGGACGCTCAGAAACGAAAGCCATTGCGCGCTGTGAAGTCCCTGCCGCAGCAACCCGACGAAACGCGGACGATCCCCTGCCGCGAGGGCTTCGGTGAGCATCGGCAGCGACGAAAAACCGGTCGCCACACCGAACAGACCGATCGGCACCAGAATGATGAGCTGCGCGCTGCTGATATAGGTGCTCGTGCCGACCTGCTGTGTCGCGAGGAGCGTGTTGATGAACAGATTGATGATCACGGCACCCTGCGCCATCGCGCGAGGACCCATCAGATACATCACCTCGATCAGCGGGCGAAAGGTCCAGATATCCCGAAACGCCATCTTCGGGATGCACAGCAGCCCGAGTTTCGCGACGGGAACGGCCTGATACAGAAACTGCATGATTCCGCCTGCAACCACTCCGACGGCCAATCCGTAGAGAGGATCGATACCGATACGGCTGAACAGGGGGGAGAGCGCCAGCGCGCCCAGTATCATGCCGACGTTGAAGAACGACGAGGCCATGGTCGCGTTGAAGGTTTTGCGGCGCGTCGATAGAATCGCCATGGTCGCGGCGGATAGCATGGTGAGCGGCATGTAGAAGATCAACACACGAAACAATCCGGCAGCCAGATCGATTCCGCTCGCTTCATGGAAACTCCGGTCAGTCGTGAAGGTCATGAGTTCCGGAGCCCAGATCACCCCGAAAAGCGATAAAAGCAGGGTTATGCCGCCGAAAAAAGCGAACACGATGGAAATCAGCCGTCTTTCGGCATCGATCCCCTGAGACCGGGCGTCCACGAGCACCTTCGTGAAGGCGGACGACAGGGCGCCCTCCGCGAGCAGATCCCTGAGCATATTGGCGTAGCGGAACGGGATCACGAACGCATCCATCACCGCGCCCGCCCCGAAAACAGCCAGAACGACCTGCTGACGGACAATCCCGGACAGACGCGACAGAATGATGCCCAGCATCGCGCCGGACGTTGCCCGAGATAATTCTTTGGATTCAGACGATCCCAAAAGGAAACCTCCGGGCTGTATTGTGACTCAGAAGGGGGCGATACTCAAGGGAGATCCATATGAGGGGCGATCCTGCTGAGGGGCGATCACAAGGATCGCCCCATCGTGGATCCTAATCGCTGCACGGGCGATCCTCGTGATCACCCCCTCTTGGATCCTGATCGCTGCACGGGCGATCCTCGTGATCGCCCCCCTCATGATCTCGCTTTCTCATATCAGCATTGATACACTTATATATAACATGAAATATGATCCGCAGAAACATCACCGCGTATCGACGCGTCTTAAGGGATATGATTATTCCCAACCGGGTATCTACTTTGTGACCGTCTGCACGCAGCATCGGCTCTATCTGTTCGGGGAAGTCGTCAATCGAAAAATGATCCTGAACGATGCCGGGAAGATGATCCGAAGAATCTGGAATGATCTCCCGAAGCGATTCGATTTCATTCGGTTAGACGAGTACGTTGTTATGCCTAATCATTTTCATGGGATCATCGAGATCCGGAAAGGCGATTACGTGAGGGGCGATCACAAGGATCGCCCCATCGTGGATCCTAATCGCTGCACGGGCGATCCTCTTGATCGCCCCTTCCTGGATCTTAATCGCTGCACGGGCGATCCTCGTGATCGCCCCTCCCTGGATCGCTGCACGGGCGATCCTCGCGATCGCCCCCTCCTGGATCCTAATCGCTGCACGGGCGATCCTCGTGATCGCCCCTTCCTGGATCGCTGCACGGGCGATCCTCGCGATCGCCCCTCCCCTCGTGGTACATTACCCGGCACACTGGGACGCATCATGCAGGCATTTTTATCATTGACAACATGTGCATATATCGACGGAGTGCGTCATCATGGCTGGCGCCCCTTCCCAATACGATTATGGCAGAGAAACTATCATGATTATGTTGCACGGAATGAACAGGATTATCATCGGATCCAGGTGTATATCAGAGCCAATCCAGCCAGATGGAAGAAACCGCACACATGATCACCCCGGCCCGTATCCCCACTCGATCATTACCATTGAACCCAGAATACTCGATGCATCCGGCGTCAGCATCGCGCCGTAGAACCGCAGCCCCGTCCGGCTGTCCGATCCCGTGTCGGGCCAGATAAAGGCCGGAATCACGATGATCTCGGTCGTCCCCGTCGGCACCGTCATGCGCTCGAAGTCGATCCCCTCCGCCTTGGGCGGCATCCAGAGCGTCCAGTCGTTCCAGAACCAGTAGGCGTCATCGATCTGCAGAATGAAAAATACCGGCGTCTCCGGCAACACGTCCCCCGGATTATCCAGATATCCAGTCACTCCGAACGATTCGCCGGGATGCACCATCTCCGGCATCTCGATCCGCACCCCCAATTCCGGAGACGGGGTCGGTGTCCCGGTCGCCTGCGGAGTCGGTGTCTCAGTAACCGATGGTGATGTCGGAGTCGCGGTCACGACCGGCGTGGTCACGGGGAGAGGGGATTGCGACGAATCGAAGTGATATCCCATATCGAGCAGAACCGTATCATCGAGCAGGTCCGTCCGGGTCGTGGCATGGCCGTCCGGATACGCATCGGCTGGGTTTTGGGGAACCGCATCGATGCAGGGACTGTCGATACCCTGTCCCGTCACACACGACAGAAAGAATGGCTGCCAACCTGCCTTTTCCGCAAAAAGGGGATCCATGGAAAATGAACCCGGGCCCGGGAAGCATGTCGAGAAATTCTGATCGTGCCCCCAGACATCCACATAGGACACGCCCCCTTCCACTGTTGCATGGATTCCGGTCGATGTCCCCGATATGCCTCGAGGTATGCCCTGGCCCGGCTGCCCTCCCCATCCGAAACACACCACCGCACCCGCGATTGCTTCCGCCCCGGAATTCTGGATATCCATCCCGACAGCATTTCCTCCGTTTCCACTCCTGCCTTCTTCACCATCGCCTCCCGTTCCGCCGAAACAGTACGCGAGTGTGACCTGTCGGATGTCGGGATCCTCCGTATCGACATGCATTCCCATGGCGTTGCCGGCATCCCCTCCGGAATAACCGAATCCGCCGTTTCCACCCCGGATCGAGTAAAAAAGACTGTTGAACAACCGAAAATCCTCGCCAGCTGTGACATCCAGCGCCCTTCCATTTGCGCCCATGCCACCCTGCGCCCTCCTTTCCCCGGTCCCCGAACTCCATCCACCCGATCCACCCGTCACATAACGGATGGTCAGATCTCCCATGACCAGACCCTGCACCGCGAGAGCGGCCAAACCGTATGCATTTCCGCCCTGACCACATTCGAAAGAATTGCCTTCTCCCATACCACCCGTGCCTCCGGACACCACTTCGATCAGGCAGCCCGAGATATCGATGTCCGAACAAAGCGCCATGGCAATGCCGTAAGCTTCCGCACCCTGTCCACCTGCGCCGTAAACACGGGGATCCGAGTTGCCGCCACCCCCGCCCCGGACACCATGAATCCAGATGTCCTCGATGGTTGTATTCCTGCACATTTGCATCACAATCCCGAATCCCGGGTACCCATCACCCCCATCCGGATTGGTATGAAACTCACCCGTTGCTCCGCCCCCCCCCGAGACATGTGCGACTTCGATCCCCCGAAGGACGATCCCGGATTCACTCATCCCGCAACTCTCCAGATATATGCCGGTTGCGCTTCCTGAAGTGGGCGTGATGTAATGCACCATTGCCCGGACTTCCAGAATCCGGATGTTTTCGATATGCAGATCCTCCGCACCGTTTGCGTGAATCGTGGCGGTATTGAGTACATCCAGGAAGGTAAGATGAAACCCGTCGAACCGACACCTGGAATTCAGTTCGATGGCATGCAGATTGAACATAGGACCCTGATCGAAACGAATATGGGTGACGTGCGCGTTCCAGTCCCGGACGGACCAATCACCCGCCCAGCCTCCATAAACCGACACATCGGACGGCACAACGATCGATTCCGCATAAAGGCCTTCGGCGACATCTATCACCGATCCGACAGAGGCGGCATCGAGTCCGTCCTGAACGGTTCTGAATGGATGCGCCTGCGTCCCGTCCCACGGACCGGTCGTGTTGTCGTCATCGACGAAAATGTCCGCAGACGCCGACAACGCAATCAACAGCATCGATGCGATCGAGATCGACATGTACTTCCGTTGCAGCCACATATAGCGACTCCCCCTATAACAACAATTCTATGTGGCCTCATCGATACAGTCAAGCGAATCCGGGATGCCGGCCCGATTCGACCCGACATCCCGGATCCCGATCTTTGCATGTTCCGATATGGGTGTTATCGAACCCGAATCTCGATCACGACCATCGCGGGTCCCTTACTGAGACTGATTTTCCCGATTATCTTCAATAGCCGGGTTCCTATCTCGGGATTCTGCCAGTTCGATTCGAGGATCTGTGGGGCTTTCACACTGCCACCCGATTCAGTCTCGATTTGAACGAGGATCCTTCCGGCACCAGCCTGACTGAGCTGTCCCCGGAGTTCCTTCCGCAGCCCTTCCAATTCCTTCATGATCGCCTCCCGATCGACCGTCCCGCTGGTTGACCGGATTGTAATGTCGAGTGTTTTTATTTCCAGGCACAGGCTGTCCGCGTCTTTTGTCTTCGCTTTCTGTTCGTTGACTCCCGGAGCCGTGTCGCCTTTTTGGGGTTTCTCCTGCTCCCGAGGCGCGGCCATTCCGGTCCGCCCGTCGAGTTCCGCAGACACCATCGGAACACCGGGACTGCTTCCGATTCCTCGCGCGATCTCCGTCTTTTTACTCACCGTTTCATTACTTCCCCCGAAAACACCGTCCCGGCTGACCATTTCGGGCAACTCGACCGGCACCTCGACCGTCTCCATCCGCCCTTCCGGGTCCCGCCTGATTGCATCGGATACCGCCACGAACGCCGTATACTGGCTCATGATCCGGAACCGGAGCGCCGTCCGGATGATATCTTCCCGCACGTCGGGACGTTCGGTGCGATGCTGCAGCCGCATGAGACTCTCGATGCGCGCCCGCGCCCACAGGGTTCCCAGAACGTCATGATCATCCGGCTCATCGGAAAAGGTGACGGGCAGCGTGAGTGTCCACGGAGCGCCGCCCAGGAATCCCCGGAGCGTGACATCGGCTTTCCCGGATTGCTCGAAACGTCCATGTATGATGACGGGCTGCGTCGAAAAAAGATCCGGAATGACGGCGGGATACATGTCGCGCACATCGAGCCGGTTCCAGTCGATCGAGATATCCGTCAGGAGCGGGTTATTGATCCGGTCATAGATTCGCTGAACCGCCTCGGTCGTGTCTTCGTCCGGCCGCACATACTGAACAAACCCGCGCCCCGCCGTGGCCATTGAATCCAGCAGATAATGGTTGACGCTCGTTCCGACACCGAACGAAAACAGCCGTGCGTTTCCGAGCAACCGGTCGATCTCGGCCAGAATCTGAGTTTCGTTGCCGATGTATCCATCCGTCATGAACAGCACCATCCGGAGCCTCGACGGGTCCCGAGGGAATCCCAGGGCCGCCCGGATCCCCTCGATCATCTGCGTCCCGCCCTCGCTGTTCATCGATTCGAGATACGCCAGCCCTCTCCTCACATTCTGAGGCGTGTTCGGGATCGGTGCCGGAGCAAAACTCGATGCGGCCTGCGAAAACTGAATGATCTGGAAGGAATCGTCGGGGTTCATTCCCATGATCGCCTGCCGCATCGCCGCCTTCGCTTTGTTGAGCGGCGCGCCGTGCATTGATCCCGAACAATCCACGACGAAAATGAGTTCCTTCGGCATCACCTCATCCGCGACAAAATCGTCCTGAGGCTGGATCATCAGCGTGAAAAAACCACCCTCTTCACCGTGATGCGTCAGGATGGCCGCTTCCGGTTTTTCACCGGCCACATCGTATTGCAGAATGAAATCCCTGTTCGGAATCGAATCCATCGGATCGAGCGTGACAGCGGCGCTCGTCCGGCCCCGCCGATCGATCGAAACGGCATGGGAGGAACTCCGGATCGCCCGGATCGGGAGTCCGGCATCGAGGAACACCTCGAGATCGATGGTGTGGCCCGATCGCACATCGGGGGGAAGCACATGCGGCGTGATTCGGGAACCGTCCGGTACACGATCCGTGTCCGGCGCGAAACCGCCTCCCGTGCGCCCGGTCGGATAGCCCGGGATGAAGCGGGGCCCGACGACCATGGGGAAATTGAAGGTGTAGGTGCCATCATCATACGACAGATCCTGAACATAGCTGATCCGGACCACAATTCGATCGCCCGGGAGGATATTGGCCACCGCCTGAGTGAAGATATTCGGGCGTTCCTGGGTGAGGAGCGCCGCGGTCTTCCCCATGTCCCTCGCACGCTGATAGATCCGCTCCGCCTCTCCGCGTTCCCGGATGACACCCCGGATGGTCCGCGATCCAATCGTCATCGTCATCGCATCGACCGCCGCATTCTGCGGGAGAGGAAACAAATACACCGCCTCGATCGCATCACTGAACGGATTGCCGAACTGCTGCTCGACATCGACGCGCGCCATGAAACCTGTGATTTCAGCCCGCACCGCCGTATGTTCGATCGGGAGAGGCACGAATGACTGGCCAGGCCTCCCCGGCACGATCATCACGCCTTCGGTGATATCCTCGGGATCGTCCATGTCTCCGGCCGATACGCCCAACCCGCTCAGACTCAGCAACACACCGATCATCATCCATGCTTCAACGATTTTCCTGATCCTTTTCATCCGGCACCTCCTGGAACTGGGGCGGCATTTTTATCCGCGTTGCCGGGATAAACGGATCAAATCCGGTAGTGGTCTGATCAAACCGGACCCGATCGCGAGGCAATCCGGATTGACAGAGGCGCGGTTGTGTGTCAGGTTACCGACATGAACCTGTTTTTATTCGTTATTACGGTATTTATATGTCTAACAGGAGCTAAACCACTGCTCGGTATGCGCACCGGAACGGCCGGGCCCGCCGCAAACAGCCTCAGAATCATCACGTTGTGCCTCGGGCAGGTGTTCATTGTCTCGCTGACCACCACTGCCGCCGGTATCTTTTCGATTCCCGCGGTACTTGCCGGACACCTCTTTGTGAGCGCGACGCTTCATCTCCACTTGAAACGATTCGCTCGGATCGATGAATCACGTGCCCCTGCCCGAGTACCCGATCGGGAGAACCCGGGGCCTGTTGGGATCTCCGGCATCATCGCCGGGGGTTGTTTCGGGTCGGTTTTCCTGTGGGATCTGTGGATCAGCGCACACATGCCGGTCCACATGTGGGATGATCTCTCCTATCATCTCCCCGTTGTCGCCTCAGTCGTATCAACCGGATCGATGACGCCGCTTCCGTCATCCTTCACGGCAATCGATGTGAGTCTGGGGTCGATTCATCTTTTGTATGCCTGGGGCATGCTGTTTTTCCGGAACAGTCATCTGCTGAGCGTCTTTCATGCGTTGTTTTTACCGATGGGGGTTCTGGCGAGTTACTGCGCTATTCGCGCATACGGTGGCATGCGAAACACGGCGTTGATCTGCGCCTGCTGTGCCGGTCTGACACCTCTGTATCTGATGGAAACGGTCAGCGCATACATCGATATCGCCGTGGCCGCGTTGTTCATCAGCAGTCTGTTCTTCATCATCGACTGGGTGCTAAACGGCCATACCTCGCTGCTCCCCCTGGCTGTCGTAATCGCCTTATCCACCGGAGCGAAGCTCCATTCAGCGCTCTTCACGATCGTTCTGATCATCTGGGCCCCTCTGGTGTTTCGTTCAGAGCGGATTTCGGTTCGATCCCGAAGCGGCTATCTGACACTGACGGGTGCGGCAATCATTGGCGGTTTCCCGTACTTCCTGAGATTCCTGCGGTTTGGAAATCCGTTCTTCCCTTTTGAATGTTCCGTTTTCGGCCTCGAGATTTTCCGTGGGATACAGTCGATGCAGGAAACATACATCGGGTGGCGCGAGGTTCCGGAGACGCTTGTTTCCTGGTTGAGCGCCTGCCCTGCCGGACCGGTCGCGAAGATCGTACGGGTGGTCTATTCATGGATGGAGTTCAGCCGTACGAGTCCATTCATCCTGCATACTCTGACGGGCGGATTCGGCCCTTTCACCGCTGTTTTCCTGCTCCCGGCAGCCATTGTCTCGACCATTGCCGGAGGTCGTCGGGCGCGAGTCGCCGGAGTGCTCGTGGCCCTGCTCGCACTGACGCCTCTCGCACACGCAACCCGATACACACCGATGGTCCCATTTGTGCTCGCACTGGTCATCGGCTGTGCGCGCATGCGACCTGTCCTCCTGCTGTTTCCCGCCTGGCTCGTTTTGATCGCATACAGTCTGTTACCTTATTTCCATCCCGACATCGCCCCTCTGTATTCCAACCGCATGACCGATGCGCTCGAGGCATGCGCGGCGGGACGCCCGGCGGCATGTCTCGTTCTCTGGGTGCTGCCCCCGGTTGTCGCATTGCTGTTGCGTAACCTCAAGGACCGGCACTGGCCGCTCATCCTGTTCGCTCCGGCCATGCTCATCCAGATACTCGACTGCCGGATGATGCCGTTCGCCGGACTGCCGATCCCCTCCGGAATCAGCTCGTCGATTTCGCTCGATGACGCCTGGAATTTCCGGCCGCTGACACCCAACCCGGACTATCTCGCACACATCAACGCCGCACGGTTGCTTGCGGAAACCGGCTCCGATCAGACGATCGTGTATACCGGGCAGCCATTTCCCTGCGCGATCGGCCTCCTCTGGGATCGCCACTTTCATAACCGGGTCTTTCGCGTCGAGCGTCTGACGCCGGAGGACCGGGTTCAGGCCACCCTTCGCTCGATCGAACCATCGGCCTGGGACAATCCGGGGCATCAGTATGTGGAGGAGGTACTGATGGCTTATCGGGATTCCTGAGACTGCAGAACGGGGAGATCCCGGCCATTGAAGATGAACCAGACGGTGCCGATGAGGCCGAACAGGAATGCCGTCAGCAGATTGACGCGCGGCCCGATGATCCAGAGCCCCGCTCCGCCGAACGCCGCAATCGACACAATCACGTCGCGGGCCAGGTAATAGACGCCAAACATCGCAGCCTTTCGGCCCTCCGGCGCGAGATCCATGATGAGCGCTTTCCGGGTCGGCTCACCGAACTCCTTCAATCCCCGGATGATGAACGCAGGCACCAGCCAGAAAAGCGACTGCGACCACATCAGAACCAACGGGAACAGAGTGAAAAATCCGAAGGTGATTGCGACGAAGGGTTTCTTACCGAAGCGATCGGCCATATAGGCGACGGGGATGTAGATCAGCAACGCCGTGAGGTTTTCGATCGCGGACAACCATCCGAAGGCGAACTCCGACACGTTCCCCGCGATTTCACGCGTCACCCAGATGACGACGAATGCATCGGGAATGCGCTCGCAAAAACGGATCAGAATATCCGATATAAGCAGGTTCCTGAGATCCGGACTCATGATTTTCAGCAAAACGAACGGGTTTTTCTCGGCGTGCGCCCCCGCCGAGCGATCCGGATCGTCCTCGATGAGTTTCTGCTGGAGGATCATCGCCAGAACCGCCAGCGCCAGCGCCGCAGCAAACGCAAATCGAACGCCGCGATCGACGCCCCAGAACATGATGAAGGTTCCGCCCACGATCGGCCCGAGCATCTTGGGGACGCGCCGGATCAGGGAATGCATCGAGACCCCCATGGCCCGTTTGGATTTCGGCACGATACGGGCTACGAGTTCCATGGTGGCGGGCAGTGAGATCGCCGACCAGGAAATGAAGAACGCTGCACCCAGAAGAACCGCCCACCAGGTGTGGATGAAGATGACAATCAGATATCCCGCCATCGAGATCAGGTTGAAGATCAGGAGCGATCGTTTGGCGCCGAACCGGTCGCTGAGATATCCTCCGGGGAAGGAATACAGAGCGGACAGCAGGTCATCCATTCCGGCGAGCAACCCGATGGCGACTGCAGCAGTCGTTCCTTCGACGAGCATTTGCAGATACAGCGGCAGAAACCGCTCCGCCATGTGCTCGCCCATGCCGATCAATATGACCATGGACAGGATCCCGGTCATGGACCGGTCAATGTGCAGAAAATGTTTGAGGCGCTCGACAGGGTTTTTCATCTTCATCGTTTCAGGGAGACATCAGGGCGGGGGTGGTGGAAAGGCAGGGGGGGGAAAAAGGCAGGGCGGATCGTGATCCGCCCCTGACATACCCTTATTTACCCGTTTTCTGGCAAGCGGTACGATTGGGGCACGCGCCACAACCCGCTTTGATGTCCTTGGGCACATCGGTCATCTTGATGAACTTGGCTTTTTCGAAGTTAGTGACCACGAGTTTCTGGGCCACTTCCTGGTTCATGACCGCTTCATCGAAGACGACCATGATCTGCTTCTGTTCCATGTCCGGTTTCACGGCGACGATCCCTTTTTCCTTGCCGATGGCTTTCGCGAAATCCTTGGCGATTTCATCGCTCAATTCGGGAAGCTCGAACACGGCACATGCCAGTTTTGCCGTTTTGACGGTTGCTTCAGTACCGGTTGCCGCGACTGGGGCCGCTGCGTCAGCGGGTGCCGCGCCGTCTTTGGCCGGTTCCGCGGCTGCCGCGGCATGTCCCGGGCAACCCTGAGAAAACGAAGCGGGAATGAGTAGCATTGCGATGGTGATTGCTGCGAGAATCATTCTGAACATTGAATTTGCCCTCCTTGGCGTAGCATAATGGCATGGATTCTAAGAATCCTGTTACTGGTTGTCAATTCGCGCCACTTTGAACTGATTGAACAGAAAATTACCGGTTTCCCGGTCGTAAATCGGCCCTTCGATCGCTTCCCGAAGCGCTTCCACTCCCGTCAGACCGGAATCATAGGTGATTTCCAGTCGGCTATGGGACGCGAATGCCTTGCACTGTAAAACACCCGGCACATCATTCAAGCCCATCGCCGCTGTCCGGGCTGTATCGACGCACCGCACACCGTCGACGATCATCACTGTAGTCTGTACACGCCCTGACGGCTGCCCCGTGAACGGATACTCGATGACGACGCTGGGAATTGCAAACACCGATGCGCCAAAGAGCGCGCCGGCCGTGATCAGGACGATCAGAATCGGAACGACAACGACTCCCGGTCTGAATCCGCGGGAAAAGGCAGCCAGTGACAGCGCACCCGTTTGCGGGCACTCCGCGAGACAGTCTCCGCAGAGCGTGCATTCGCCTGACCGGACCATGTCGACGGAAGACACCGGCAGATTCTGCAGGCATGCGCGGTCACAGCGTCCGCAATCCGTACAAGCCGTCGCATCACGGACTACCCGAAGGCCTCCGACTGCGGCAAACGGCCAGAGCGCGGCACCGAGCGGGCACAGATACCGGCACCAGGCCATCGGAATCAGAATGACACCGGCCAGAATGACTCCGAGCACGATGTAACTCCAGTACTGAACGTCATGCCCGTGAAAACTGAACAGGATGTAGTAGGGATCGACTCCGCGGAACAGCAGCTCACCCGTCCGGAATGTCAGATACAGGATCGTGGCGAGCACCGGGAGGCGCAACCACCTCAACCAGACATCCAGCCGGGGATACCGCCTCGCAAACGACACGGGAGCCGTTCTCGGCAGCACCCGAGATCCCCTCAACCGCGACACGAACAGCGCGATCCACTCCGAAATGGATCCCACCGGGCAGATCCAGCTGCAGAAGACGCGGCGGCTGAGTACGGTCAGCACGATCAGACCGACGAACAGCGCCAGATTGCGTTCGCCCGTTGCACAGGCGAATTGTTTGTGGGTGAAGAGCGACAGCGCGGTTTCCAGTCCACCGAACGGACAATACGTCTCGATGCTCGTGCGCGACCAGCCCATCGCGTAACGGAAACCCGTGACGAGGACCGCTAAAACGATCGCGATCTGAAACAGTCTCCGGATGAGGGGAATTCGGCTCGTCATCCGGCTGAATCAATCACGCCGGAATCGGGCTGTCAAGAGCAGGAGCGAGACGGCGGCGAGAAGGATCAGAAAACCGGAGACGCCGAGTGCGGGAACCTGGAGCGGGGGAGTTCCGGTGGGTGTCGGTGTGTTGAGTGACGGCGTGGGTGTCGAAGATTGCGTCGGTGACGGGGATGGGGTCGGCGTGTCCGTGGGGAAGGGCGGGGCGGTCGGGGTCTGCGTCACGGTCGGCGTCCGGGTGCTGGTCGGAGTGGGCGACTGCGCGGGAGTCGGCGTGTCGAATGACGGCGTGAATTCGCTCCAGGCAGCGTAAATCTCGAATTCACCACTGCGGTAATCCGGCCAGATGGCCGCCCGCCGGTTCTGGTAGGCTCCCTGTGAGGCGTAACCGACGCCGGAAGAGATCGCATCGCTGCCGTTGCGCGCGGGATCCGCACCGGGAGCGCTCACCACCTCCGGCCATGTCCATGCAACCGGGGTCGAAAACGTGCATTCGGTATACCGGACCTGGGCGGATGCCGCAGCGAACTGATCGATGAATGCCACGCGATACCCGCCATCCGGATACCGGTTGTCCTCGACGATCGCCGGCATCGTGTTGTCTCCGTCCGTATCGGAATAGACTGTGCCGTATGTCACCGTCCCCATGCTCCAGGTCGTGCCCGCAACCGTGATCGCATTCAGAAGCTGATACGAATAACAGATCTTGAAAGAACTTCCCGCTGTCTGACTGGCAGACCAGACCGTCATCAGTGTCTTGCCGGTCTGGGAGGGGTTAGAGGCGATCGCGGCGTCGGATTCCGCGCAGTAATCCCATCCCGAGGGACTGATTGCATAGAGTGTGGAAAACCAGGATTGCCCCTGATTGGTCGACAACGCGATGATGACCCGCGGATGATCACCGGCGGTTCCTGAAACATCCACGGACCAGGAACAGAAGAGGCGGCTGTTGTCGACGTCTTCCATGAAATCGGCGCGCCAGAACAACACCTGATCGGTTGCATAATTGATCGCGGAGTAGCTTTCCCAACTGGTCACATTGGTGTCCGTATAATCGCAGAACAAGCGTCCGTTCGTAGCACTGTAGCTTGCACACACAATGCGCCGGAGCGCCGGCTGACCCGGTCGGCGGACCGATTTCAGGCGGGGTCCGATGTAATCGTCGGACGTATCGTTCTGAACGGACACAAGCGTGAAATCATCCGTCGTTCCGATGTCTTTCCAGCAGACGACGATATCGTTCGCAGATGACTGATTCGGATAAGGGGCCGACACGGCGACCGCCAGGCGATATGTCGTGGCATTGGTCGGGAAGACGACGATGGAGGGTCGGTCCATGAAGATTCCAAACAACGCAAACCCGTTCGATCCGGCATCGGGATTGCCCCATGTCGCACCGCCGTCGGTCGACCGTTTGACGAAGATCGCCTTGTAGGCTGGCTGAGATGGAATCGGCAGATCATCAAAATACGCGCAGTAGAGATTCCCGTCCTCGCCGATGATCGTATCGACCAGCTCCTGGTTGGAGGTCGGAACGGTTTCCAGCATGGTTTCCGTCCAGGTGCTGCGCCCGTCGGAGGCGGTCCGCGTGCGATCGTTCAGGCTGATCACTGTGTTTGGGACGTCGCCCGGCGCGGGTGTTCCGGCGGGAACCCGGATATTGGGGGCCCCGTCGAGAGGCGCGTTCAGTGCGGGATCCCGTTCCGGACCCGTCACCCGCAGTCCCGATCCTGAAGCGGCCATCGGCGCAGCCGACAGCACAATACCCAGCACGATCGGCATGATCCCTGACACGAATCCGTTGCAACGCATCGCCACCCCTCCCATTTTTCTCTCCGTGATCCGCCGGTTGAACCCCTCAACCCTCGAAACGACGACAAGCACCCCGTGCCGTGTGGCACACAGACAACATACCGTCCGAATCGGCATGGATCAAGTTTTATGCCAGATCAGCATTCGACAACGCGTTTCATTCCTCGGTTTTCAGATGGCGCGCATCGAAGGTCATGTTGATGAAGAACTCGACGTAGGGCTCCATTTTGAGGCGATCGTCCTGCCTGCGAAACCGGATGACCGGACGCATCTCGAATTCAAGCCACCGGTAGCCGATCGACTTCCGGATCCGGGTCGAAAAATCGGTATACCGGTAAATCCAGGGGTGGGTCGTTCCGAAATGCATCAGTTCGAGGCTCCAGGCGAGTCCCCGGAATGGCATGGCCCGCAGGTAGACGCCGCCCGACACATCCACACCTGACGTGATTTCCGTGTGTTTCAGATCGATGAATTCGCGCAGCAGCGTCTTGTCCGTCAGTTGCTGATCGAGTTCAAATCGGCCCTGCAGCCCGAATCCCTCGTAATTCCGCCAGAAAAACCGCTGCACATACCGGTATTCCGTCTCGTTCCACCACCCGGATCGAATCCCGGTGAACCGCGTGAACATCTTGACATCCGGGTCAAACTTCAATCCGATGTCGAAGTCCCAGTCGAGCCATTTTCGGGGCGCGCGCGAAAAAACCCTCAGGAACGATTCATAGTCCTGGACATCCGAATCCGCCAGATCCCTCGCTTCATCGCTTTCCGCATCGGAAGCCCCTCCGATCATCAGCCCGATCCGGTCTTTCAGGCCGGGCAACGCGATTTTCATCTTGTTCCTTGCCGAAAACCGGGCTTCGCCGTCCCGATCGATCACAGCACCGGCCGACAGCGTCACCCGCGACTCCCGGTATTCATTGTCTTCATGCGGTTCGGCCATAAATGCATCGAGATTCTGGCTCAGGGTGAGGAGTTTCTGACTCGCATAATCATGAGTCGACACAAAATGCCGGCACCCCATCCCCGCGAACAGGAGGATCCACAGGAGGAGCGCCGGCACCGGGATACACCGGTACGCATCGACCGTGCGGTCACTGCACCTGCTGGAGATATTCTTTTTCGAGATTACTGCCAAGACGGATCTCCAGGATCGGAACCCCATGTTCGAGCAGAACCGGGAGGAGGCGGGCGTTGATGTCGGCCGGCGAACTGGATTCCGTGCGTTGCGAGACCGTGAGCAGTTTGGCCGACGCGCTGAAATGGACTCCGCAATCCGGCAGAGCGGCCGTGATCACCTCAACAGGAACCGTCTCGGATGCCACCGAGTAGCTGATGATTTTCTGACGGTTCGTGACATCCTCGAGTTTCCCGTCGCGAATCGTCCGGCCGTTTTCGATGAACGCCACGTGATCGCACATCGTTTCGAGTTCGGACAGGATATGCGAGCTGATGACGATCGTTGCCTGCGCGCGGCGGCTGCGGATGAGATACCTTATCTGGACGACCTGCTTCGGATCCAGGCCGCTGGTGGGTTCATCGAGCAGGACCAGTTCGGGCGATCCGAGAAACGCCTGCGCGATCGTGACACGCCGGAACATGCCGTGCGACAGTGTGCCGAGAGGGCTGGTGGCGCGATCCTTCAGGTCCACCCAGGTCAGCATTTCGTCGGCCGCGTCGATCGCCTGCAGACGGGTCAGCCCCTGCAGACGGGCCAGGAACACGAGCGTGTCGCGGACGCGTGCATGGGTCGGCAGCCGGGCATCCTGCGGTAAAATCGTCACGCGCCCCCGGTGCAGCTTCGGGCGGAAGCCCCCCATCCCCAGCAGATCGATCGTTCCGGAATCCGCTCTCAGTAATCCCGCGGCAATCGACATGGCCGTCGTCTTACCCGCACCGTTCTTGCCGACGAGTCCGAGCACGGCGCCGCGCTCGATATCGAGATTCAACCCGTCGAGAGCGACCTGACGGCCGTATCGCTTGTGAACATCGCGCAACCGCAAGGCGTACGTCATGCGTCCCTCCGAGCAAACACGATGTAACCCGATACATAATACAGAACACACAACGCCACGAAGAAAAGCCCGGCGGATACCAGATGCTGAGGATCATCGATCCACAGACTCCGGCGGTGACCCTGCGGCAGCAGGATGTACAGCAGTTCCCAGATCCGCCGCCAGCCGTCTCCGGCCATATGATCCGATATCAGCGCCAGAATCGATCCGGAAAAATACAGGACGATCGACAGAATCCGCGTGAGGGGAACCTTGCGCGACAACTGGGACACGCCGACCGCGAGTCCGAGGAACGGGAGGCAGTAGGCCCAGGCCTTGAGACACGCGACCAGCAATCCGACCGCGGTCGATCCGTACGCGAAACCGGCCAGCCGGAACATGCCCACACCATACGCCCCGATCCCGCTCGCGACAATCGCCGCCAGCAGCACCAGCGCCTGCCCGGCCAGTTTGCCCGTTACCCATGAGAAACGGTCGATCCGTGTCAGAATGAACCGTGATGCGCCGGACGCGACATCCGAGGAAATGCTGTCACCGGCGAGCAAGACGATCAGAAATGGCGAGAAGGTCAGCGACAGCCACCCGAAAAACAACACCAGCGGGGGTTTTCGGATCAGGCTCTCCGCGAGATCCCGGTCACCAACCAATCCTTCGACCATCCGCCGGAAACTGTTCGACTCCCAGAGCGACTGCGTCATGACGCCGGCCTGCCTGGTTTCGCCGATCCGCGCGAGACGCGCAACCTCGGATTCGATCTCACGCAACGCGATCGTGAAAAAAAACGTCGCCGCCAGAGCGCTGATCAGATAGAGCAACACCCAGAGAATCGCCTTGCGGCTGCGGAATGAATCCGTCACGTCATGCCGGGCCACGATGCCGATGTCCCGCAGACTGAATCCGATCATAAATTCTCCCCCCCGGACTGTCCCTCGAACATCCGTCCCTCGAGTTCGATGAGCGGCAACCCGACCATCGGATCGATGAAGTTCGGCAGATCGGAATCCGCGGTCGCCCGTGACTGCCAGTTGTCCGGAAGGACCTCGTCGAGATCCTCGTAGGTATCGAGCAGGACGCCGGAGATTCCGTGTGCGAGCGTCAGCGCGTCCTGAGTCGTCAGCATTTCTTTATCCTTCATCGTCGCGACGGCATCTTCAATCCGCCGCGTCAACTCCCCGTTCATCGCCTCGATCCGCGCATCGAATTCCCGGGCTTCCGATTCGGTCAATTCGAGCGACTCGATCAGAAGCTGTCTCGCCTGCGCTTCCCGCATCGTCCACAAATCATGAGCCGCCGCGATTCCCTCCCGGAAATCATCGGGAGACATCGTCGCATCTTCCGAATCGGTCTCATCCGGCACGTTCTCCTGAGGCGTCACAGCCGGATCCGGCGTCGGAACCGGAGCCCGAGTGGGGCGGGGGCGCGGAGACACAGGTTGCCGGGGAATGTTCAACATCTGCGTGATATTCGGCATTGCCGAGGCTTCTTCCTTCGGTGCCGTACTGGCCCTGGTGCGCTCGAGTTCCCGGATTTTCTGTCTGGCTATACGCAGATCGGACCGGGGACCCCAGGCGCCGATGGCCATGCCGATAATGAACAAAACAACCGCTGCCAGGATGTGCTTCATCGGGCCTCCCATCTGCGCATCTCTCTCCGTGAAATCAGGCATTCAAGCCCTGGCGTTCATAGTAACCAACTTTACTTTGACGGGCAATTCAATTAGATTAAATATAGAATGTACGACGATCGAAACGACACGCCACACGGGAGGATGCCATGTTTCCGATCGAAGTGAGTTGCTTGAAATGCGGTCATTCATTGATGGACGCGGACACGCCGATCGAGGGATTTCCGTCGGTACATCTTTTGATTCGATCGGAAGGGAAACGCGACCATGTCTACCTGTCGGCGCTCTACGGGAGTCACCGGGGACGATTGAAGATGGCGATTCCGCGTGGAACGATTGTGGATATCATCTGCCCGTTCTGCGGAAAAGCGCTGTCGGATGGGCCGCCGTGTCTGAGTTGCGAGGCGCCGACGGTGTCGCTGGAGATGGCGCGGGGCGGGTGCGTGCGAATCTGCAGCCGATTCGGGTGCCGGAAGCATGCCATCGCGTTCGGGGACATCGGAGAGGTTGTCGCGGCGAGCGTGATGAATCGGTATGTGGTGACCGTGTACGAATCCGATACGCTGCAACATGCCGCTGCCACCATGTCGCATTACGATATCTCAGGCCTCCCGGTTCTCAACGAAACAGAACGACTGACTGGCTTTCTGACACTCGATCGCCTGCTCCAGGTTGCCTACCCTGATTCCCTCAACCCGGACTGTCTCCCGATCCCCGCCATCGAAACACCCGAAGACTGGACGGGGATCACATGCGGGGAAGCCGCCGAGGAAGACCCGCTGTGCGTGACACCCGAAACCCCTCTTCTCGAAGCCAGTAAAATCATGATCGCCTTCTACCTGCACCAGATGCCCGTCACCAAAAACGGCGTCCTGGTCGGGATTCTCAGCCGCGGCGATCTGTTCCGGGCGTTGCTTCGAGACAAAACGGGGTGATCCGACCGAATAATCACGGGTCACGCCGCCGCACACTCGACAAATCGCACCGGCATGTGAACGCTCGAACGAATCGCATTCAAAACAGTCCGTGACGTTTCCATCACACTCTGACGTTCCACTCCAGCTGGTTTTCTGTCGAACCCCTGCATTTCATCCAGTGAGTTCCATGTGTGCAGCATGTACGGGTGTTTCATGACAACCTCCTTTGCAGTTCCTGACCCACTCTATTGCAGCACTCATGCCAACCAGAATGTCCATCCCAGGATCGTCTCCCTCATTCGCCATATTGAAACAACATCCATAAAACATAATAATATCAATAATTTAATATAACTCTTCCTAAAGAACCATTCACCCGACAACGCGGGCGCATCCAACAAAATGCCCACTATTTTGCCTTATAAAACACAAACATGCCCAATAAATAGGCATGTTTCGATCATTTATGTCTGTTTATTGGGCTTTCCAGGCAATTGGCCAGGGACGACCCGCGACACCGCTTCCGTTCACCGCCCTGACCTCGAAACGCAATTCGATCGGCCCTGAAATGGTGCTTCCGTCGAGCAGCACAAACGTTCCATAAATATCGTCACCCGCATTGATGTCGTGATGCAGTCCGTCGTCGAACAGCTCCAGGTTTGTCGGAAGACCGTCATAGAGCAACTCCACCCGGCCTTCTGCGCCGACGTTCGGGGCGTACGCGAGCAGCCAGATGAATCCCACGTTTTCTTCACCCGATCGCACCATCGAGTACCAGACATGACGCCCCAGAATCGCCGGCCCCGCACCGTCATCACCCTCCACCGCCAGCCGGTACGGCGCCGATTCGCTCGGTTGCCCATACGTGTCGAAAGCCACCACATACATCGAATATTCCTGCGGCGGAACACCATATGCCGGGATTCGGAGTTCCCGGTTGTATCGGTGATCTCCGGCAATGCCGTCCCCGTGCGTGCCGTCATCATACAGTTCGATCAGTGTCGGGAAATTCTCGAGATACAGTTCGACAGCGTCAATCCGGTCAGCACCCTCGGGATGCGTCACCGACGCCGACAGAATGAACACCATCTCCCGGGATGTCTCAAAATGCTCGGTCGATCCCAGCACATCTTCAATGATCGGCCGTCCGGGAGGATTCGGCGTCGGCGTCGGATCCTCGATGGAGGGATGATGGTGGTATCCGACGTCCGCAAAGCGATCATCCAGAGTCTCATCGACCGCCGTCGTGAGATTGGCCAGGGAGATCGGATATCCGAACGGCCCCTCGAAGTTGACCGTCCAGACGGCGACTCCGCCCGTGTTCATGTTCGGGCTGATCCCGTTTTCCTCGATGTCATACGAAATGTAATACTCACCGAGAGGGCCTTGCAGAAAGAGGGGGTCGCCATCGAAATTCCGTGTTCCGACGACCGACGCGCTGGTATTGCTGTAATCCGCCTGCGTCACATCGATGACAGTTTCACCGAAAAGACTCGATCTCAGAATATGAATATTTTTCCGGCCCCGATCCCCTCTTACGGCAAACTCTTCGTTCGCATCGAATGTGCAATTGATGATTTCGGCACGCCCCCTCTTGATATACACACCGCCGCAGTTATGCGAGAACAGCGTATTGCCCAGGGTGATCTTGCTGTTGATCCCCGAGTCCATGACCAGGGCGATTCCGGCGTTCGTATCGAACTCGCAACTCGTGATCGCAGGCTCGGAATCATCCTGCAGATACACCCCGCCGGCCTGTTCCATTCCCGCCGCATTGTCGATGAAAGTCGTGCGATAGATGACGGGCTGCAGGGATTCGCCACCAAACAACGCCACCCCCCCTCCGCCATCAGATGCATAACAATCCCGGATTTCCGAGCCGATCAGCGTGAAGTGCGAGTTGTACGCGCGAATCGCTCCGCCGTATGACGTCGCGTCGCAATGAATGAACTGACAGTTGCGAATCACGGGATAAGCGCCGGAACGGATCAGCACACCCGACCCCTCGACACTGAACCCGTTCTGAATCCGGATTCCCTCGACGATCGACGTCGACGCTTCGTTCTGATCGAACAAAAACCCCCGATGCATGTCGGTGTAGGTTCCTTCGCAATCGATGACAGTCGCGCCGGGGCCGTTGATCGAACGAACGGTAATCTGTTTCCCTCGGAACTTGATATCACGGTTGCCGACTCCGGAAAAAACACCATTATTGACCAACACCACGTCCCCGTCCGAGGAAGCGTCGATCGCAAGCTGGATACTTGAGAAATCCTCGGGGACGCGAATCACGCCGCTGACTGGCGTCATGGTCACGGGCGGGCCGGTCGGAGTCGGGGTTTCCGTCGGGGTCGGTGTTCGGGAAGGCGTTGCCGAGGTCGGGGTCACGGTCGGAATCGACGTCGGAATCGCGGTGTTGCAATGCCAACCGCAATCCGGTATCCCCTGATCCGCCACATGATCGGTGCGCGTCGTCCCCTCTATGTCCCATTCGGCGGGACCCGCATCGATGCATGGGCTGTCCTGCTGCTGGCCGGCTGCGAGATGCGACAGATAGTACGCGCTGCGCGGTCCCTCCGCGAACAGAGGATCTTCACTGATGTCGCTTGGCCCCGGTGAAACACCGTCATAATCCACGATGTTACCATGAACATCATTGTGATCCATTATGCAGAAACCATCGAGCGACTCGATACCGATCGAGTTCACCGTCAGGATCGATCCCGCGATCAATCCAAAACCCGCAACTCGAATGCCCGCACATCCGTTGTCCGAAATCGTGCACATCCGCACGACTGCCTCATCGTGTTCGAGCGCAACCGCAGCGCCACCCGCCGAGTATACGGAATCAAGCACCAGGCAGGATTCGATCAGTCCCGGTGCAGCCAGATGAACGGCGGCACCGTCGATTCCGGCATTCCCGATGAACTCGCAATTCCGGATCACACATTCTCCCGACACAACCGCCACCGCCCCTGCCCCGTCCGAGGCGATCTGCAGGTTGTCGCGGAACACGCACCCGGTCAGGTTCAGACGGGCGGCTGCCCCCTGAAACACCAACCCGGCTGCATCGGAATTGACCGCGAAATGATCATGCACGGTCGAACCGATAATCGTCACGTTCGAGTCCCGGCTGTCGATTCCCGGCGCGATCAAAGCTCCGGCCGTTTCATCGGCGATGTTGTCATATACCGCACAGCCCTGAATCAGGACATCCGCCCGGTCGATCCGCATACCGGCGCCACCTTCGGCAGACCGCCCGCGCGTGAACCGGAGTCCGAACAGATATGCACCCGGCGCGGGGACGTCTTCAAAGCGCACCACGCGACCAACGAATCCGCCGTCGATCGTGACACTGCCCGGAACAGACGCGGCCGCCAGCCGGATATCCGGAACATGCGGCCACACGAGATTTTCCCGGTAGGTGCCGGGATTGACCAGTATCAGCGCATGTGCAGGCGCATGATTCAACGCCTGCTGGATGGTCGGGAAATCATTCGGCACCCGCAGGATCCATTGCGGAGTCGCCGTGGGCGTTGGCGTCGCCCCCGCAACCGACATCCCGCCCAGCAAGCATGTCAGCATTATGATGTGTCCCAGCAACCGGATGTTCGTTCGATTCGGACTCATGCGCGGATCACCTCCCCTGCGGTTTCTCTTCCTCTATTATTGCAAAATCCGTGTCAAACTTCGCGGGTCCGCCGGTTTTTTTTCTCGAACACAACCCCCAACCGCTGCATCTTGATCCGCAAACCCTCCCGCGACAGCCCCAGTTCCTCCGCCGCCTTCACCTTGTTTCCCCTCACACGCTCCAATGCCTCCGCGATCATGCGTCGTTCGATGTCGTCCACCACATCCCGCAATGGCCTCGGTATCCCGTCCACCCCCATCACCCCCGCCCGTGCCTC